>WJKO01000179.1 GCA_014729055.1 Promethearchaeota archaeon
TCCAACGCTGAGGTCAATCGTTTCAATGAATAATATACAGCGACACCCCCGTTGTGGTCAAAACTCTTTACCGATGGTACATCCAATCCAATTTTTAAGTTACCGACCGTAATTAAACCAGTGAGGCTCTGAACGGCTTTGTGTGTAGGTTTATCTTCATATTCAAA
The DNA here is from genome assembly GCA_014729055.1 of Promethearchaeota archaeon. GTDB lineage: Archaea > Asgardarchaeota > Lokiarchaeia > Sigyniarchaeales > Promethearchaeaceae > WJKO01. The sequence continues at coordinate 168 of WJKO01000179.1, forward strand.
TTGAAATTGTGGTTTTACATCGACCTTTTTTGCGGTGTTCTCTCCAAAATACTTTATGGATTTTAAAATACCGGCAGCGACTGAGAATGGATTGACTTCAACCGAATAATCCACTTCTTCCTTGCTTTCGGCAATTTTGTTGCTTATACTGGTGATATGTGTCTGAACCGACTGATCCGTATCCTTGCTCTGCAAGTCTTCGTTATATAATATGTCGTCCATTAATAACCGAATTAGTTTAATCAAGGTCCGAGGGTTTCCATCGCTTTTATTGTATATATCGGTGAGTATTGATTTATTCAATGGAAAAAACGGGTTTTCTGGGGGATTTAAGTTATTTTCATCCCAAAATTTACCCATTGCGGTAAGATATAATGTTTCAGTGTCTCGCATCGAAAATTTTTTTAATTCCCGTTCTGGTTCCATGCGGCTCAACAAGGGTTGGTCTGCTATGTGAATTAGCCGCGGCCAGATTTCCTTAAGAATACTTATAATTATAACTAAATTACGCACTTCATTGTATAATCTTTTAATGTTTTCAAGAAAGATACGTTCAGCTTGTTCTCCCAACATTCGATACGGGTTTTCAACTTCATCAAAATAGAGTACGATGACTTTATCCAGATGTTCACAGAGTAATTTGATAATCACCAGACATTGGTCAGTATCTTCTATGATGCCGTTAACACCCAATATATCCATTTTTTCTTCTTCCAAGTTTTCCCCTAACAGCCAGCTTTGTGCTAAGTTGTCGCGACTTGGGTCCAATTCATAAATTACAAGACATTTTACAATATCGGCAAATATTCCCGGGTATTCGCGGATCCCGTTTTGAATCACGCTTTCAATATCGGTTCCACCAAATAGTCCCAATTTTTTAGTGCTTTCCCCCCCCCAGCGTTTAACGAGTTTTTTCGCTACTTGTCGCAAACTTTCTTCGCCAATCGTATCGATAATACAAGTATAGATATGTAGCAATATACGTGAACCTGCGGGTGGTGAAGGAATATATACAATAGTCCAATCTTTTCCTTGGACCTCTTGCTCTTCCATAGTTTTATATGCCCAATAGGTATGCGTTTTGCCTACACCTGAGCTTCCTAAAATAGGAAAAAGTCGTGGTGCCTGATCCCGCGCTGTGTGTTGAATTGCACGGAAAATTACACTATCTATACGCTTTCGGGGGTTGGGGATATCTATCTCCTCCCGCGTGTTCCCCCGGGATACATACCTATCAAAAGGGGTTATACCTTCCCGTATAACTTCAGAGTACATTTCCTTCTCGTCTTGAGACATTTCCAATATAATCACGCCAAACAAGCAACAATTATTCAATAATACATCAATTTATAACCTTATAAATTTAAATCGAATTCACTTAAATTCACTCACTTTCACCTAAGGGCATGTGTTGTTAGTCTTGAGCGGATATTGGATCCAAATTTGCGTATTCTTACTATACGATGTAACAATGTAACGATATTAGACATAGGTGATCACTAATAACGTAAATAGTGTTTTTTTTTCACTTTATTTGATTTTTTTGTCATATTTTGAACTGAAAACTGATCTAAAATCGTCAAATTATAAACTAAATAATATGATACATATATAGAACACATGCGAAATCTAAAAGAAGCATTTATAAGAGATTTTAATCTAGTACAAACGGTTTTAAAAGAATATATAATTTTCAGTAGTCTATAGTTGAGTAAAATGGTTAAATGTCCGTCTTGTAACATAGAATTGGAATTTGAATCTTTCATTGAACAGATATCTATTGATGACACGATAAAGCAAACTGCAATGGATCTAATTGAGGAAGTTGTGGCCCATGTTCTTCAGAGTACTCCGAAAGCCGTGAGGGGATCTGTGAAAAAAGATTACGACGTGGAATTAGGACAATTAAAAAAATGGCTAAATGAAATAGATGCAATACCGGTATTTATTCAATCATGTAAAAATTGTGCGGCGCCGGTGAGTGTCGATCCCGTCATGACGATTTTTCCTTGGCAACAAAAATCAGGATCAGGTGGACTTTCGTTCAAACCTCATTTGATGTGTGATTCATGTAACAAACCTTTGGAACTGAAATTAACGGTAGAGAGTGTTCCAATTAATAAAAAACTCATCAGTGATTTGAGAGATTGTTTAGAGAATTTTATAGCGCTAGGCGTGAAAAGTATTAAAAAAATTCCGTTTGGTAAGTTAGGAAAAAAGATAGCTAACAAGATGTTTAGCGGGGTAGTAGATACGTATATTGCTTATTTTAATAAAAAGAGTTCTATTCCCGTTGCAATTGAATCTTGCAAGAATTGCGGCTGTTTCATTAATATGGATCCGCTTTTTAATATCTTTTCGATGCCTCATACGAGTAAATCTATTGATAGTAGTAGTCATGATCACGTGACCTACTCTTAAAAATGTAGAGTTGAATATAGTTCCATTATCGTTCTTTTATAGTTCTATTGGATTCTATAAGAGTCTTCGATTTGTGCATTTGTGTCATCTATTGTGAGAATTGAATTTATAAAAAATTATATTTTTTCTTTTAATTATTGAGTATTTCCTGCAACACTCGTCCTCGTGCATCTTTCGGTTTCGGTATACCTAGAAGATGACATAAAGTTGGGGATATATCCGTCAAATTAATCGGAATATCGCTTTCTACGCCTTTTTTTATACCCGCTCCAGAAAATATCACAGGACAACTAACGCTAAACTTTCCGAGTTTCGTTGTAGGCAAATAATAGGCGTGTGCACCGAGACATATATTGGAAGGCGCGCCATTTAGTATGTTAAACAGTGCTTTTGATTGTTTATATGCATTTAGTTGATTTGGGCTACCATCAAATACTTGATATGGAGGATTGAGAAAGAAAATGACGTCCCCCACCCGATCTCCTTTCTGTCCGAGAAAGGCTGCTTCATCTCGTGTAAATGCAGCTCTCAGGATCCTTTCTCCCGTTTCATGATCTTTCATTCCTTCTAAAGCTTGGATAACTTGTTGACATACGTCATCGTATTCAGACTGAGGGACGATGCCCTTTGGATCTCTTCCTTGCATGTTTACCCAGATATAGGGGGGTTCCAGATACGGAAACACTTTGGTCTTGTTCCAATCAACAATATACTGGTTTCCTTCCAATTTATAGTGCATAAGTCCTGCATCGGACAATGCTTTAGGGATATTTATGTTCTTCCAGACAGGAATGGCCCCGTGATCGGCAGTGAATACCACTGTGGTGTCATCATCTACACAAGATCTCAGCAATTGACCGACCATATCGTCCACGATTTGATACGCTACCCTTACATTCTTCTCTGCAACCGCAGCCAATTCTGGATCTTCCTTTCGTAATGGAGAATCTTCATATAAATATGAAAGAAAGTAATGATTTACGCTATCTAAATAATGAATGTGAAAAAAACACACATGCCAATCGATTTTATCTTTCATATAGGTGATCGCATGGGCTAGGGCGTCGGACTCTTTTTTTGCCTCAATTAAAAAATCTTCGACATCACCTTCAATTAAATATTCCACTTCAGGGGTTTCAAGCGTAAGCTCCTCGGCGAACGCGTTTTTGATCAGTAATTCCCCAATACCTTCAGGATAAGCCCATCCTTTCGTGTTATAAATGGTAGAGAATTTGATTTTTACAGTTTTTCCATCTTCATTAATTGATTGCGGCATGATTCTAAAAATACATGGGAGAAATATGTCTTTTGATTTTAATATAACGGAAATCCAGCCACTCCATTGGTTCAAAGCCAAGGTTTCCCATTCATTATTGTCCAGTTTAACCGCAATCGTGTTATATTTTCCATTTTCTTTGAGTATGTATGCCTTCGGCATCGCTGATTCTAATGCAAGTACGGGATCAATAAGGAGTATTTCAAGTGGATCAACGGAATCATTACTGACTAATTTTCTTAATTTCTGATCTAATTCACTATCCGTCTTTGGTGATGTATTTATCAAAAGCCAGGACTGATTATCTTTTAATTGTTCCTTTTTTACAGTGTATGTTCTTATTTTAGCACGTTTGTAGTTCCTTGGGAGCGATTCAGGGATGCTCCATTTGTAGAGACTCATGGCGCCGTTTTCCATTTTAGTCGGCCATCCTGCCGGATAATTGATGACAAACGGGTTGAGTTCGTGCCGATCTGCCACTTCCCACATATATTCTGCCTTTGCATATTTTTTTAACTGCGTTCGGGAACGATAGTTTAGTCCCTTTTCCAACGGCTCGCCGGGGATATGCATGTAAAAGCTGGTAGCCCCATGCACGCCAGTAGGTGCACCTGTTGCGATTGTTGCCCAATTGGTCGGTGTATCACATGGCGGCGTTGACAATCCTTCCAATAATACGCCATTATCTACCATAGACTTGATGTTGGGTAAAATTCCTTCATCAATATATTGTTTAATTAAACCCAAAATTGCTTGATCCACCCCGATTACGAGGACATTCTTAGTTTTCGCGCTCATTTTCCACTTTCCGCTCTGTTTTATACTGTTTACACTTGATTATTATATTGAAAATTAATATTTATGTTAAACAATAGACGACAGAAGGCATAAAAATATGTATTTTTATTAGAGTATGGGTGAATTTTTGTCAAAATTAAAAGAAGAACAAGAGAAATTAGAAGAACAAATATGGCGGATTCGGGACGATATATCCACACTTGAACAAGTGAAAGACAAAATACTTAATTATTTCAATTCAGACAATGCGGGAAGGTCAGAAAGTGCAGAAAACTCATCAATTTTAGATGGTCCACTATACTATTCAGCGGATAAGGTTGAAAATACGACAAAAAGAATGTGGGTAAAGGACATAAAAGAAACTTATTATATGATCGTTTCTGCGTGGCAAATGCTAAATGCATGCCCGCGAAATGAGGGGAAAAAGAGAATCGAAAAAGCAAAATCGTGTATTAAATTCTTACGAATTGCAGAAAGCGCATTTGGACAATCAGCAAGCGAGTTAGAGATACTCACAGATGATGAAGCAAAGAAATTAAATAAAGCATGGGCGGATGCTTTTCAAAAATGCAAGGCTATAATAAATGAAGCGGTTGATATCTTTATGGGAAAGGAAAAACCAGTTCCGCCGAAAGTCAATGTAAAAAAAATAAATGATAACAACTTTCAGCTGTTATGCGGTGTATGCGGCGCAGTTGCGGTAGAGTTTTCTGTGGGAAAAACGTGGTATCATCAAAATCCAGGAGTATTATACACTGGAATCGTTAAATCAACAGCATTGCACATAAATCACGCCGAGTCAATTATGAAACTGCTGGAAGCACATAACATAGCCGAGTTACATAAATATCTACACGAGTATATGTGTTATGAAGGAATCGATGCCTATTGTCCTAAATGCAATAAGGTATATTGTAGTGAGCATTATAGAACCCGTGAAGTGTGGGATGAGGGTTTTTACGATTGTACATATGGCTGGTGTCCCGAAGGACACAAAAGAATGATCGATGATTAAAAAAATGAGTAATGGTAGCAAGACTCTTTTCCTATATCCTATAGTAAGAGAGTAGTTATAGGATATTGAATATACTCTTAGTATGATTGCAGATTCTTTATCCAATATGGAGACATATCCAATTTTTAGCGCGGATAAGTTTAAAGTTGCTTTCGATTGGATCAAGCAACACACGGATGATACACCTGGTACTGGAGTGCATAATCTTGATTTTGATGTGCGGATTATTGTTGAAACCTATAAACCAGTACCGATCGGCAGCAAGGATTTTGAAACACATCGTCGCTATATCGATATTCAATATCTTGTAGAAGGAATAGAGTGGTTGTTCTGGACAAAGCCGCTAAATTTAGCAGTTACGAAACCATACAATGAAAAAAAGGACATTGAATTTTTTGGGTGCGCGGATCCTTTTGACAAGGCAAGTTGTATTCGACTGGAGAATGATGTTTTCGTAGCGTTATGGCCTGGAGATTGGCATATGCCGTCAATAGCTCCGACTTTAGATGGTGAGCAAATTGAAACGGTTGAAGCGGTGTTGAAATTTGTTGCAAAAATTCCCGTATGACGATGATTACCGTGGGACCCAAACGATATCTTACAGAACCCGCAAAGAAAGTTCCAATAAAGCAAGATGTTGATGTGGTGGTTATTGGCGCGGGTCCATCAGGAACTGCTGCTGCAATTAATGCGGCACGCGAAGGTGCTGAAACGCTGTTAATCGAACAATTCGGTTCAGTCGGCGGAATAGCGACCACTGGATTAATGTCGCACTGGGCGGGAAGTGTTCAAGGTGGATTCTTTGAAGAGTTGATAGACCGATCTATTGATTGTTTCAAGGAAGATGGGAAGGTCATCGGCGGCGTTATGACCATAAATACGGAAAAATTAAAAAGCGTTTACATTAAGATGCTTATGGACGCTGGAGTATATGTCCAACTTTATACAATGGCTACTGACGTTATTATCGAAGGTGAAGACAAGCGAAAAATCAACGCAATCGTTACGGAATCTAAATCTGGACGAGCAGCTCTTGTTGGAAACATATTCATCGATGCGACCGGTGATGGGGACATTGCAGCAAAAGCGGGAGTACCATACGAAAAAGGGCGAGATAAAGATGGTAAAATGCAGCCGATGACTCTAATGTTCAAGGTTGGCGGTGTTGATATGAAAAAAGCGGTATTACCGGGGAGTTTTGAATCAAACTTAGATGTTCCAGCAGGTAAAATCCAAGATTTAGGTAAAAAACATCTCCCTCAACCCGCAGGACACGTATTATTGTATCCAAGCTCGCTGCCGGGCATCGTTACGGTTAACATGACGAATTCCATCGGTGTTGACGGAACTAAATCCGAGGATTTGACCAAAGCTCATATGGAATGTCAATTGCAGATAGCCCCAATTGTAAATTTCTTGCGTAAATATGTGCCTGGATTTACAGATTGTTATACAACCACATCAGGATCCATGGTCGGTGTGAGGGAAAGCCGCCGATTTAAGGGACTTTATACTCTGACCGGAAAAGATATTCTAAATGCACGTGCATTTGATGATTGGGCAGTTCCAAGAGCCCATTTCAATTTTGATATTCACAATATCGAAGGAAGTGGATTAGATAAAAACGGTGTGCAAAAAAAATTCAAACAACACAAACCTTACTCAATCCCATATCGTTGTTTTATTCCCGAAAATATAGATAACCTATATCTAACCGGACGTAATATTTCTGGAACTCATGTTGCACAATCAAACTACCGCGTTATGCCTATTTGCACTCAGATGGGGGAGGCGGTTGGTATTTCCGCAGCATTATGTATAAGAAATCAAGTAAGTCCTACGGATCTTGATGTAACTTTATTACAGAAAAAATTGAAAGATAGGGATATTTCACCACCGTCCTAATAAAAAAAAAATATTTTAATTATTCGTCTGTAATCTATTATAGGCGGAAGAACATGTTGATATAAAAACATGTTGATATAAAAACATGTTGATATAAATAACATGTTGATATAAATAACATGTTGATTTAATTGAAATTAAAAACAATAGACTAATTAAAAGGTTATAAAAATGCGTAGAACTAAAAAAATAATGCTTTTATTGGTAATGACACTGATGCTTCCGATTCCGATGGCGATGGCAGCATCTGGCAGCTCTGCTTCAATTGTTCTGATCAGAGACATCCAATCCGGAACAACTTACGATAGAATTGCGGTCTCGGGAGATGGAAATTATATAGCAGTAAATGCATATGGTTCAGTTGGAGAACCTAATATTTCTCTGTATGAGACCCCAGAATCTTTCACTGGCTCTGCAACAGCAAAGTGGGTAATTGATACAACTGCAAGTGCGGATATTGTTATCGATAATGATGGTGACAAAATAGTCAGTTTAGATAGAATGGATGAAACTATAACTTGCTATACTAAGGACAGCGTTACTCCAGAGTGGGAAATAACGAGCACGGGTGACATGATCCGATTATGGATGTCAGATAACGGAGAATATATTGCTTATGAAGAATCGGACGGAGGTCGTAGTCTGACCATGGTCGCCGGTGCCGATAAAACAGAATATTGGAGTGAGTCTTTAACCACAGCGGTGGAAGATTTGGCTATCAGTAATAACGGAAAGCTCGCAATAGTTGAAATTAACGATGATCTACACTTTTTTAATACTACTGGTGAAGTTTGGATGAACGTTTCGACCGATCAGCGTTATGATGTCAAAATGACAAATGACGGGAATTTAGTAGTAGTAAATAGTTATGCAGATTTGAAGGATTTTATCGTGACTTTTGACAGTAGCGGAAATTTATTGGCAAGATATGCAGATATTCAGCTTTCAACGATCGGAGTGGATGTAGCAGCAGACTCAGACGAGATAATTGGAGCATCCTATGCAAATGATCCAAATAAAGTGGTGATACTTTCGGGAGGTTCATTAAGTCCTGTATGGGATGTCACGATGGATGAAAACTGTTGGTTTGGTCGTATTTCAAATAATGGAAAAGTGGGAGTAGTAACCGATTATGGTTATCATGTTTCTCTTATTGATTGTATTAATGGTAAAAAGATAATGGAACACTATTTGGGAGAGTATGCA
>WJKO01000180.1 GCA_014729055.1 Promethearchaeota archaeon
CGGCGCCAATATTTGCATAAGACTACCAAAAAAATGTAAAAATATACTGGAAGAATTTCCTCATTTGTCCTTTTTTTTCATTAAAATGATTTCTTAGAAACAATAAGATCAAAAAAATGAATTAATACCTTAATATTTATAGTAAATATTTACATCTAAGGTAAAGAAAGAAGAACAGCATTTCTATCGCCATCAGTCTCCATGATATTTTTTTTGTCGTCAAAACTACTTTCTTAAGCGTCAGATTATATTGCCTCGCAAACTACCAGAACCCATGTAATTTTCGTATAATTCCTTAAACAAGATTAATAAAAAATGTTCGGAACTAAATGGAATATCTAAATTTATTAAGAAATTTTCAATATATTCTTCAACATTATACGCCATCATGAGAATATTCTCACTCATTAAATCCGAATAATGAGTATTTTCTGGGATCTTAAGCAGTTTGATTACATTGCGAACGCATTTTAGAAACTCAGCGTTCTTCTCGTCCTCAACAATTACATCCAAACTTCGATTATCTTCATTGACTCCAAATAAGCCCGGTCTTCCCATGGAATAATAATTATATTGTTGAATAAAAACGCAACATATTTCAACGAGTTAAAACGAATACATTTATTTGAGAGATAAAACCAACATAATAATCTATAATTAAGTTGAAAGGTAAAATGGATATGAATTCTCGATGAATAAAAGTGATAAAATAGACGATAAAAGATTAATAAGCGTTTTTGCTCAATTCAGAGCAAGACTAAAAGATGCTCCAAGAAAGCTCACTTTTAGACAAGGTTCAGACTTTACCAAATGGAAGAAAGAATTTAGGAGGAAGGTATTGGAATTATTGGGGCGATTCCCCAAGAGAGTTCCATTAAATATTGAGATATTGGAAGAAGAGATAATTGATGATTTTGTCGGGGAAGGGGTGCCTATATATAAACAGCAGAAAATTGTCTATAATACTGAACCATATGCATCATGCGTTGCTTATTTATTGATTCCTGAGGATATCAAGAAGAATGAAAAACGCCCGGCGATCTTAAGTGCACATGGACATGGATCTGGAAAAAATAAACTCATTGGCTGGGATCCGGTTACATTTAATCCAGGGAACGATTTACCAAATTATGAAGCTGCAGCTATTCATTTTGTCCGAGAAGGATACATTGTAATTGTTCCTGATTGGAGACCTTTCGGGGAACGTAAATTAAATGATGCCTATACAAGACCTAATAGAGATCCATGTAACGTAACTTACATGAGTTTCGGATATTTTGGTTATAATTTGCTCGCACTTAATGTTTGGGATGCTATGAGAACAATAGATGTATTAGAAACGATATCATCCGTTGATAAAAAGAGAATTGGAATGGTTGGAAAATCATATGGGGGAACGATGACAACATATACTGCGGCTTTAGATAACAGAATAAAGGCCGCGGTCATTTCAGGTTACTTAAGTACTCTTAATGATGCGTTATCTATGCGTGCATTAGGAAACTATTGCGGTTCTCAATATTTACCAGGGCTTTTAGAATGGGGAGATATTCCGGATATAGCAGGATTGATTGCACCAAGACCATTATTAATTGAAGCGGGAAAAAAAGATGAATGTTTTGTCATTGATGACGCCACAAAAGCATATAAACATCTCCATAGAATATATCATGCTGCAAATGCTTCAGAAAAACTCAGTAGAGATGTTGCAGATGTCGAACATTCATATATATTCAAGAACTTGCTACCATTTTTAGCGCAAAATCTTTGATCCTTAATATTTTCCATATTTCTTGGCTGCCCACCACATTGCAACAGCATTTTTCCATTTTACCGTAGGAACAAGTGAATGAGAGCTTGATAAAATATATCCACCGCCTGGTTTCACTTCTTTCATTAATTTTTTAACATATTCCACAACTTCATGTGTTTTTCCTTCTTGGGAAAGAAGTTCGATAGACACATTTCCGATCAGCGTTAACTTATCACCCCATTTTTGCTTTCCTTGAAATATATCCATATTCGCATAAGGTTGCCATGGATGAAGCGCATCTATCCCACACGTAATCAAAGTATCTATTAAATCCAGACTATTTCCACAAGAATGCATTATTACTTTTCCTCCATAGCTATGTACTTTACGGCAGAAACGTGTCACTCCTGCTTGAAAGAAGTCTCTCCACATACGAGGACTTAGCATCAGACGGGTATTTCCCCCCAAATCACTACTCATGTAGAATAACTTAACCCCTCGTGCTGCTAAATGTTCAACTTGCGCCACAGCGAAATCTGATAAATCTTTCACTACTTTCTTAATAAATGATTTATTACGATGGAGTAGTCGAAATAATGTTTTAAATCCAAACATATCACAAAGCGTTTCAAAATACGCGGCGCCATATACGGTGAAATACAATGCAATTTTTCCTTTCGCGGCTTCTAAACCTTTACGGACTAAAATATAATTTGCTGGATGGTCGGGATTAAATTCCATACATCTGTAATAATCTTCAGGACTCTTTAGAAATCCAAATCGGGAAACTGCACCAAAATTATCAGATATTTTTGTTACGACTTCTCCGTTACGATGAAACACCGTGCGATCTTTAACTTTATAGTCCTTAAACACCTTTTCACTCAAGTTCATTGGAAATCCGCCAGCAAAGCCCATTAAATCTATACCGAAGTTGCGATGCCACTTCGAGGCCATCATAAATCCTGGTTTTATGAAGGGTAATATAATTTGTGGAAAATTTAAAACTTTAAATGCAATTTTACGGCCTGGTATTGACCAGCGTTTTGTTAATATGCTCAATATATCCGTGGAATAGTGGAGTATACCTGGTTGAAAATAGAGGGCTGGTTGCCCTTGTGTCAAGTCATGTGGTTCTATACTACCCTCATATATAGGAACTCTATCGGGTTCCTCATGATTTAAAGTTGTCCAAACACGTTCAAATGGCTTCATTTCCTTCATACAAAATTCCCTATCCAAATTATTGGTGATAATGTGCTAAACATTAAACATGGTATTAATGCAGTTGCAATGGTAACGAGAATTACATCTTTATTTTTGGAATAAATATATGTTGCGGTAAACGAAGAAACCGCGTGTAGACCGACGACTGGAACGAAAAACATGAAAATGAAATAGTTTCCCAGTATTAAACAAGGTGTCAGCAGAATAAATAGACTTAAAAGAACATTTGCCGCAAAATTAAAGCATCCAGTTACTAAAGCAGTATTTTTATATTTCTCTCCGATTTTCTCTTGGATTAGTGGTTGAAAAAACATTATGAAATTAAAATATATTAAGAATGTAATTCCGAAGTAAAAAGGTACCCATAACCAATCGAAAGTGGCAGGCATTATGCTGAATATCTGTCCAATTGAGATTTGCAACAAGAAATATAGCATAAATCCTGTGGTTAGTCCAATAAGAATATTTTGTATATTGGTAGTTTTAAACGCCTCCTTATAAATTGATGTAATATTATAATCTCTCTTTTTCATGAATGCCCGTAAATAGAAGAAGATTGCCATAGAAGGACCAAAGATGAGCATTAACATAAATCCAGTTATTAATAAATGTCCTAAGAAGAAAGGAAGAAATAATAACATGCAAGGAAATGATAATAGGACAATGTAGATAAGTGCATGTGCCACAATTTCTTGAAAACCCCATTCCTTTATCTTATCTTCTTCAATCAAAGTCTCTTCTCGTCTTTTAGAGAGCTTTGAAACAATTAAACCAGATAGAATAAAGAATATCCCCATCGCCCCAATAATTTCTAAGATAAGTGATATACTCAGAATATTGTAGATCATAGAGGATTGCAAGATATTTGGATTTGATTCACCTTGGAGCGCTCTTAACATCCAATTACGCGCTTCCTTAATATAACTTTTATCCCATGGTGCCAAAAAATGCTCTTGATATGGATTACGATATACTCGTGCAGCGGTTCCAGTAGTAAAACTTCCTGCATCATATTCCCAATAATTTTTTTCATTTACGCTCTCTAGAATAACTGACGTCGATATTTCTGTTTTATTTTCCATGGCCTTGAGAACATCATCGAAAACTATTGCCTCATCATATTTGCTCGCCAATATCAATAGATTTTTCGGATTCGTGGTATTTACTTTCGATACATCTATTGCAGGACATAATCCAATCATGGCTTTAAAATCATTATCAGTAAAGCATGCTTCAAATCCTGCACCACCTCCCATACTGTAACCGATATATCCCAAATTAGCCATATCAATATCACCGCGATTTGCCAAATATTCTTCCTTAATTGCTTTGATATCCCGGGTTAAAATATTAAAATTAAATAAGTCGATATGTTCTTCCATATCAAGATTATCTAAATTAAAATTATCGGCAATATAGTTGAAGTCCCCTCCACTACGTCCATGTCCGCGGAAATCAAACGATACCACAACAAAATCATTTTTTGCTAATTCAAGTGCCATCATTTTCATAACCTCTTTGTTTACCATAACCCCATGCCCAATCAGAACTGCCTTTTTATTGGTCGAGTCATTATTGGTGGGTTCAAAGACATTATAACAAATTTTAATATCATCTTCGGTTGTGACAAATTGATTATAGGTTTTCCTCACATCTAATGGTATACTTCTAAATATAATCAAGCTTGTTAAAAAAACACCAAGAAAAATTATGAGAATGATTGTTCTTTTTTTTCCAATTATTCGTTGTTCAGCCATTCTAATACCTCTTTTAAGAAAATTGTTTTATGACTTTTTATTAAAATCTTTTCTTTTTGAGTTTTTTATCTTCTGTGCCATCGGGAAGAACATAATCGGGGGATACATATCCCTCTTCTTCAAATCGTTTTTTTCTAATACAATCTTTACCGCCATTCCAACAATAATTTTCCACCCACTTCTTGTCTATCAATCCTTTATCATAAGCACGCTTCATAGCGGACGTTTCGTCATACCAACGGCAATAATTTCTCGTCATAAATAAATAATTGTTTTTGATAAATAAATAAATAAAAAATTTTCAATTTAATTTGTGGAAAATTTTATGTATCACCAAGTAACAAACAACTAAGTTTTGACCCTTATCCGCATTCAGCCGGCAATTAAAAGTCCTAATATTATACTTTGTATATTTGTGCGAATATCTGCTCGCTCTTCTAACTCAAAATAAGGTTATTTGTTTTGTTTTAATTTAGATTAGAATATTATGTCGGTATTATCCCTTTATAAATACGCGATTTCATTTTTTATTGATAGATATGAGCGATAAGAGTGAGATTAAGGATCCGAAAAAAAAAGGGTCTAATGTCCGAAAGTCCATAGCTGTGGATGGAAATGTTCACAAAATACTCAAAAATTTAAAAAATGAGTTGAGTGCGGAACTTGGCGGGCGAATCACTTTTAATATGGTTATAAAGAGTCTCATTCAGGACTCAAATGATCTGCAAAATGTAAAAAGCGAGCTCAAGCGATTACAGCAAGAAACAATGCAAACACAAGATTACATAAAAGAAATGTTAAAATTGGCTCTAAGTTCACAAGGTTCAACCCAAATCGTAGCAGTACCGGCAAATGGGTCTTCAATGCTACCCCCTGCCCCTCCTAAACGGTTAGCACCTCCGAAAAAAAGGAGAACTGACTATAAACCGCCAAATTCTGGGCACTTGAAGAAGGACTTTGTCAATGAAATTAACCAGCTATTTGTGGGAGAATCTTTGAAGCCAAGTGATATTCTTAAGATCACCAAACCCAAGCATAAAGATGCAGAGATTAAAAACATAGAAGAAAATCAACAAATTCCGGATATTTTCGAACACTCTACCGCTAAACGATTTCCGCCCCGAAAAATTGAGGAAAAAGCCAATGTTTGAAGATGTTGCAAAGAAAGTCAAAAAGAAAAAAGCGGAACCTTTACGTGATCAGATGGAAGAGGCATTGCCGCAAATCTATAATGCCTTACATCCGTCTGTAACCTCTATGGCAACAGAGATGAGAATACAAA
>WJKO01000181.1 GCA_014729055.1 Promethearchaeota archaeon
AGCCAACACTTATTTTACACTTATTTTAATAAGAAGATGTGTGCAACCGAAATGTCTTTTTAGTTAATATTACTTGATTCTATTAAACATATATGTTAAATGTTTTGAATTGCAAAATCTTTAGCAAAGTGAACTTAAATACGAAAAAATTAATTATGAAAATGAGAGATAGGTTGTATGAAAACTAAAAATATCACACCCGATTTTAAGATCTGGCTTGAAAAGACAGACGGTAAATATATTCTTGGAAGTGGAGGAGCTAATCTCTTGAAATTTATAAGAGAAACAAAGGACCTTACAAAAGCAGGGAAAATGATGCATATATCTTATCGAAAAGCGTGGAATATTCTCCAAAAAATTAAGAAGAATTATGGTGAATCGCCAGTTATAACTCATAGAGGAGGAAAAGGAGGCGGGGGCGGTATGAAATTATCAGATTTGGGGAAGGAATTGTTGGGAATTTACGAAGAATTTTATGAAATAATGAACCAAGCTAAAAATGAATTTCTAAAAAACCATCTCTGAAAACTTTTAAAAGATGCTTGTTTTTACTAAAATATTACCATATTGCATTAAAAATGCATCATCTTAACAAATACTAATCAAATTATGAGATGTATGATATGATCGGTAATAAGCTAAAGAGATTTTTAGACAGCCGTTTCTTTACAGCGATCCTTTATCTGGTGTGCTTGACTTTAACAATAATTAGCTTTTCAATTAGTAAAGGACGGGGGCAGCCGTTTGAAGTTATTGGTTTAATAATACCCATTATATCTTGGATATTAATCTTTTTTGGTCTCGTTTGTGTTATCTTCGATAAGCAGATTAGTTCTCCGATGAGATTTAAGAAGCAGATTCATTTGGATGATCGTATATTCTTTGTAATCTTTGCTTTGGTTACTCTTATTGTCGGAATTATATTGTCTGTTAATTATATCGAGACAAGTTCGGATCTAATAGATAAGTCAATAACTAATATATGGATTGCGTGCGGTTGTGTGGGTATTATTGGCGCAATTCAAGCACAATATACCAGAGTTCTTTAACCTTGCATTATTCATGTTAATATTTTCATTTTTTTTATAATTGCATCTTTAACACGCAAGTCTAATACTTGATTTTTTTCACTAAACTCATATTTACAAATACCAAACCTATAACAGATATAAACATCATAAGTATTAGATTGTAACTCGGAATACCTTTCTCTTTTATCCCCAATCCGTATATAGAAAGATGGTCTAATTGCGCTGTTATTATATTGTTTTCCTTGTTGATTTCTTGGTCAACTTTTTGCCATTTTTCTTTTTCCCCATTAAAATAATAGAGCTGTAAATCGTTCTCCTCAATATTAAGGTTATTAAGGTCATCCTCATCGTAATTGATTTCTAAACTGACGGGAAATGTAACTTTTGAAGTATCATTAACTTCTAAACTGAGAAATAGAGACGAAGAAGCAAGATCTATTTGTGTTGGATTGTTAGTCTTTGAAACCAAAGTTACGTTAACCGAGTCAGTTGCAGTTATATCTAAACTAATTTTCTGATTTGCAGTTCCCGATGCTTCAACTATGGCACTTCCTGATACAACAGAACTGCTTTTTACATAACTCAAATTATACCAGAAAAAGTCTCTTACATTATCAATTAACTCGTATCTCGTGACTAGTCCAAAGTCATTATAGGTAATATTACAAGTATATCCTGGATCCGTCGGATCTGTTACGAACATAGTATTGCCATTAGCTGTGAAATCCGCTGGACCCGTATAAAATCGATACTCGGAGTTAATATGGATTGCAGTATAATTTGTGGGAATCGGCCAGATATAACCATTGTACGAGATCTGTTCCCATTCAAATATTTGAGTGACTGAAAGGCCAGAATGCGGAGTAATCCAGTTTCCAGCTTCCCCGATATATTCAGTGGCAATTACTGCTGTGTCCGTAACATCTGTAACGATGATCTTGAAATAATTTCCGTCTTGACAAATCCATTCGAATATATCTCCAATATGCACACCAAAGGTGTAGTCTTGAGCGGCAGTTACCTCCGTATCAATCTTAGAGACTTTTCTATACTTTGAGACTTCAAGATTATGAAATTGATTGGTAGAATTTATAACTAGTAATGGCGATAAACATAAGCATAAGACTAATGCTCTTTTTAAATATGAGTTTTTCATCCGCATATTGATTTATGATGATAATTATCGCATATATTTGTTGCCCTTTTAACTAAAATCAAGTTTACTTAAAAATCCTTTTAAGTTTGCATATGGTTTAAGTTCACCACAAAATGGATTTTGCAGACACTGGAAAGTGTTTTCTGATGTGTTTTTAACCTTATTGATAAATTCTTCATGCGAGGGGGGTTGCCCCATTGTAAATAACTCCAATGTATATAGATTATTTACACCCATTGGTTCGAAGCTGATAAAACCGAAATGATTTTCTTCTTCATCCAATATAATCTGAATCTCCTTGACAAGAGATTTTGCACGAATAAATGAATTCATGCTAATAGTTGCTAGCTGACCACTAATCGTTGTTTCCAATAACTCGATTTTGGCATTCAATTCTTCTTCCTCGAATTCCTCTCCAATGTCAAATAGATTTATCGCAAATAACTTTGAAACCATTGGTAAACCTTGACAAGATACACCCGTATATAATAATGCAGGTTCACCTTTGAATGATTCAAAGAAGTTTTCTTCTTGTTTTATACGTTCCCCATAATTCTTTTCCATATAATAAGCGATTTCATCGCAAGTATGTCGAAATGCGATTTCTTTATTTTCAAATAT
>WJKO01000182.1 GCA_014729055.1 Promethearchaeota archaeon
ATCACTTCCTTCCACCATTCTAAATTCTATTTCTCCACATTTTTCAATTAAGGAAGCTTTTTTAAGACCGTCCAATTCTAATTCTAATATTGTTTTTTGAATTTGTTTAATCAAATCAATACCAGAAACACCATGTTTTAACATGGTATCCAATGCTTTATCTCTTGAAGCAATAAAATTTCCTTGGATTGCTAAAGTTAAAAATTCACTAATTTCTTTTGGTTTTGCTGCACTAACTAAATTATATACTAACTCATCATTTATTACTTTATTAATAGCAGCAGTACTTTGGATTATGTTTGTAGCTCTTCTGGCATCACCATCAGCAATTTCATTTATCGCTTTCATGGCTCTGTCATTAATAGTTAATCCTTCTTCATTAGCTATCTTATTCATCATTAATTTAATTTCTTCTTCCTCTAAAGGTTTAAATCTAAAAACAGTACATCTAGATTGAATAGGATCTATAATTTTACTAGAAAAATTAGCTGAAAGAACAAATCTAACATTATGAGTAAAATTTTCCATGGTCCTTCTTAGTGCTTGCTGTGCTTCTTTAGTTAAGGAGTCACATTCATCTAAAAAAATTATTTTAAAAGGAACACTACCTAAAGATCCTGTCCTTGCAAAATCCTTTATTACGCCCCTAACTACATCAATACCTCTAGCATCGGAAGCATTCAACTCCAAAAAATTTTCTTTCCATTGTTCTCCAAATAATTCTTTAGCTGTTATTAAGGCTAAAGTGCTTTTTCCGACTCCTGCAGGTCCAGCAAATAAAAGATTGGGTATATTCTTAGATTCCACTAAGGCCTTAACTCTCTCAGCAATCTTATTCTGTCCTCTGAATTCTGAAAATGAAGAGGGCCTATATTTTTCAGTCCATATTTGTTGCATAGCATTCTTAATTTAAGTATTCTTTATATTGATTTATGTAATAATTTTTATACTTACAATGTAAGACCTTATATAAGAAGGCTCTACAATAATAAACTTTAAATACCAGAGTTAATGATGATATGTTGTGGAAAAGAGGAATCTTAAAATACCAATAGATATTCTTGGAGATAGAACCTTCTCTATACTAGAGGCAACGGTCTATTATTTAAAAAATAATAAAAAATTATCTTATAGGAAAATAGCTAAAATATTGAATAGGGATGATAGGACTATATTTACTGTTTATAAAAGAGCTAAGAAAAAACTATTAAAAAAGAGGGATAAATGAAAACTAAGAAACTAATAAAAACAATATTTGTTATTTTATTGCTTGTCTTATTCATTTTTACTCTTCAAGCAGTCCCAGATTCTTCCGAATCTCCAAATATAAATAAATGGACTATGCGGGGACGATACCTAAATAATTCTAGATACTATCCCTCCACAGGACCAATATTAAATGATACCAATGTTACAACATTTACAACAAAAGGAGACATAATAAATTCAGTAGCTGTTGCTTATGGATATGTTTATGTTACAAGTTATGATAATGCCGCCTATCAATTAGATGCTACAAATGTATCCAGGGTAATATCAGTATTCAATATTACTTCTGGCGGATATATTGAATCAGCGCCCGCCATTTCAAATGGATACTTATATATTGGCGCAGGAGACAACAGAACTTATCAACTAAACGCATCTAATATATCCCAACACATTGCAAATTATTCAACAAACGGAAAAATTATATCTTCCCCTGCCATTTCAAATGGATATTTATATATAGGAAGCAACGATGGAGTTATATACCAACTCAACGCTTCTAATGTCTCTCATTATATCGCGAACTATTCAACTGGCTTGATAATAAAATCTTCTCCTGCTATAGCAAATGGATATGTATACATAGGCAACGATGATATGATCCAAAACAATGGCCAGCTATATCAATTAAATGCGACAAATATTTCTATATTAGTTTCTAATTTTAGTCTTGGAGGTACAGCATATACCTCTGCTCCTGCAGTTTCAAAAAAATATGCATACATTACAATGCATGCTGGTCTAGGCACAGGGAAAATCTACCAACTCAACGCTTCAGACATCTCCCAAAAAATAGCAGAATACACAACAGGAGATACAATTTTAGCCTCGCCAGCAATAGCAAACGGCGTAATTTATATTGGCTCCTATGACCACAAATTGTATCAATTCGGCAACATGCCTTCTACATCCCCATTATCCTCTGACTCTGGGGAATTAAATGAGTGGTTGATGGTGGGAAGATATTTAAATGGAACTAATTATTTTCCTATGGAAGGAATAACAATAACTACATTTAATGTGACTAGATTTGATTTAAGTTTGGCTCCCTTCCCAGACATTTCACCATTAAGCATTAATAACAACATTTATGCTACAGCATCCGATACATTATACCAACTAAACGCCTCAAATGTATCAAATCAAATAAATAGTTTTTCTAAAGGAACCACCTTAAATGGTTTTGCCATTGCAGGTGATTTTTTGTATGTATCAGAACATGCGTCTAATGATCAATTATACCAGCTCAATTTATCAAATATATCACAGATTATCGCAAACTATACAGGACAAGGTTCGTTCAAAAAAGGACTTGCAATCTATAATGGATATCTATACTCAGGAGACACATCTGGAGTTTTCTATCAACTTAACGCCTCAAATGTCTCTCAAAAAGTAAATACCTACAATACTGGTTCAAGTATAGGGAATGACCCTGTGATTGCATATGGGTCTGCTTATTTTGGGAATAGTAACCATCAATTCTACCAACTTAACGCCTCAAATGTGTCTAAATATATAGCAAAAATTAGTACAGATGGACCAAACGGCGGAGAGGAACTAATAGCAGCCAATAGAAATATTTTTGTTGCTTCTGGAAATTATCTCTACCAACTCAATGCTACAAACATTTCCAATCAACCAAAAAATGTATCATTAGATGTAGATGAAATGGCATTTAAAGACCCTCATTTA
>WJKO01000183.1 GCA_014729055.1 Promethearchaeota archaeon
AAATGAATATAATATAATTGATCAATCTCAGGTCTTATTTTTTTCAGATCTATGACTCGTTCATTCATTTTATCCGCTAACATTTTTTTGAATTCAGTTAAAAATTCTTTCGTCTTATCAATATAAAGCTGTTGGGGCTGTTCTTCGAATCTAATAATTACCTTTAGATCGTTTTTATCATTCCCAATAATTGCATGCAAATTCCCGAAATTGAGACAGTCTACATCATTTATTTGCAACCATCTCTTTAATCGTGATTTTTCACCCATATATTTATTTCTGACGATTTCTATTGTCTGAATGAGTCCCGAAAACATGGTTATATCGTCGTGGGTACTCGTAGCTGAACGCAAATAGACGGTCCTCCCTCTTGAAATCACTACGAAATCCTTCAAATTATCGTATATTTTGTATTCAATAGAAGGAATATGAAATGTTATGCTCTTTAATGCATCTAAATCTTGTAGAATGGTTAGAGCTTTTTTACTTTCATAAAAATCATAACCTAGTATTAGAAAATTGACCAAATTTGGTGCTATTTGTAACTGGATACATCTTCTGAGTTTATTTTTTGCATCACTTTCAATTAACACTCTTTCTTCTTCATAAATATGTTCTAAATTCGGGATTTTTTCCCAGAAATTAATTATCTTTTTTGCCTCATAGTTTCTCAAACCCCATTTTGCAACTAATGAATGCCGTGTTATCCGAATATTTTGCTCGTGTTCATATTCACCTAAGACTGAAATACCATCTTCAAATGCAGGTTTATTTGTTTGTATATCTGAAATTCTATCGCGCAGAGTAGAGATCATCCTTTCTATTGTAATCGTATTGTAAACGTGGTTTGTATGCTCATCAATATATCTTAATAATTCTTTTATCCGAACGAAGAATAATGCATCATTATCATCTTCAAAAATATTTGTGTGAAGCGTTGGAATATCAAAAATATCACCAAATGCTTTAGTTATATTTATATTGAAGAAAAATTGATTCAAATCGAAGTTATCTATTTTTTCCTTTTTGTTATATCCAATTGATAACAATGGAACAAATCCTTTTTTGATTTCCGCAAATTTTTTAAAATATTTGAAACAAGTATCGAAACTGGATGGATTATTGTTCGAATATAGCATAATAAGAGCATCTATACTGCGTATCTGTTTCTCAGGTTTACCAAATACTTCAAGTAACGAGGGTTGGGCTACATAAGTTTTTAGGCGATAATTAAATAGTTTTAAGAACTTCTTATCTTTGAATTTTTCGGTCGGAAACTCAAAATAGACCAAGCTATGTCTCGGAGATGCAGAATCATAACCCAAATATTCCACTAACCGCTTTACACATTCATTTTCTCCGAAGATTAACACTTGATATTTCTTATTTCCCGAATTCAAAATAAAACCACTTTTTGCCCTTAGTAGATGTTATCCATTAATGACAAATAGAAACTAGAATCTTTTAAAGTTTCATCATAAAAAAAAAAGATATTTTCAGCAATTAGAAAGAACTAAACACATGAAATGCAAGGATTTGCCGTGAGACCTTACTTGATTCTCAAGCTAGCTGTCCTTTATAAAAATATACATTATAATACAGTTTAACGAATGATTTATGCACTATCTTTAAACGATCGGACAGCGATTAGTGTTTTTTATCTTAAATAATTCTGCATGTCTTGAGAGATAAATTTCACCTTGCAAAGTGATTGCAAAATGGCTATCACCAGTAAATAGAAGGTCAATATCAACCCGCTCTCCTTTTTCTGAAATCGGATCAATGCAAAAGAACCAATCTGATGAAATACCATATATAAGTCCATCGGGTCCTAACTTTAACTCATTTACACGACCTACATTAAAAATTAAATCCGATTAGCTAGTCTTTCCGAAATTTCTCATTTAATATTTCAAGAAACTGCTCTTTCTGGTAAATTGGGTTTAAACAATTGAAGTTATCGCATAAATAATACGTTGTATCCCCTTTTATTACGGATTTATTACTGAATGAGGGTAGATTTTTACTAGCATTCTTGCCTAAAAATAGATGTAGTCGGGGAATATAATAATTAAAAATTTCAGTTGAAACTTCTTTGAGTATCGAGTCGTCTTTTGAAATAACTGCAATATCTGTGCTCCCATGGACGTACCATTGAAGCGCTTTAAGGAACATACCATAGTTAAAAGGTAGTTTATTTGCATCACTAAGAAATATACTCATTATTTCTTCTGCTTTTTCTAAAAAGTGAATTTCTGTTGTATAATAATGCATTTCCAATAGATTTGCTATCATAACGGAATTTCCATTTGGAAGTGGCATATCTGCACCATTCTTCATTCTAACTAGAATATCTTTACTAAGGCTTGAAGCATAGAAGAGTCCCCTTGAATTTGTGTCTCCAAATTGTATTTCAACAGATTTTAAGAGCTTCTTAATTACTCCAAAGGTTTTATCATTATTGTAAAAAATATAATCTCTTAAAAGTGCTTGAATTATGTAAGCATAGACATCTAGTGTTCCGTAGTTTTTACGATTATCCTTGCTCGCATAATATACAGAGTAGAGAATATTCTTATCATCATCATATAGTTTTCCAAGAAGGTTATTTAGCAATTTATGAGCTAAGACCTTGATGTCTTCATCTTTCAACACTTTGTATGCATCGAATAATCCCACAATAGTGAGTGCATTCCATGCCAGCAGTATTTTTTTATCTGTTAAAGGGGGAATTCTTTTTTTTCTTTCTTCATATAATATCTTTTTAATATTAGAAAGTTTTTCACGGACTTTATTAGGTGTTAGATCGAATTCATTGGCTAATTCCCCATTTGATTTACTTTTTGTTAAGATATTTGTACCTCCTTCAAAATTCCCGGCAGTGGTAATATTATATGCTTGATAGAATAGAAATCGATCTTCAGTTGGGATAATTGAATCTAATTCATGTTTTTTCCAAACATAAAATTTACCCTCTTGCCCCTCTGAATCGGCATCTTGGGCACTGTAAAATCCGAAGTTTTCCACATACATTTCATTTAAAAGCCAGTCAACAATTTCTTTAACCACATTTTTATATTTAGTATCTTGAAACAATAGAAATGCCTCAGAATATGTTGAAAGGGCTAGGGCATTTGTATAAAGCATCTTTTCAAAATGAGGGACTGTCCAAGTTTGATCAACTGAATATCGTGCAAAGCCTCCACCTATATGATCATAGATACCGCCATTCATCATTTTATCCAAAGTTTTTCTTATATTGAATTTTAAGATTTTATAATGATCTTTTTCTTCATTTTCACTAAGATATCTTATTACAAACGACAATAGAGTGAAGTTGGGAAATTTTGGCGCACTTCCAAATCCCCCATGAATGCTGTCAAATTTACCCATCAAAGCTGTGCTCATTTTATCCAACATTTCTTCATTAAGTTTGGAAAGAATTTTGTCCTTGCTTTGACTTATCTTAGTGGAAATATCTGAGACTTTGTTCATTCCTGACATAATTTCACTGATTGAGTTTGATATATCTTGTTTATGTTTATGATATGCTTCATTTATTCTTTTAAGAACCTCTAAAAAATCCATCATACCATATCGAGGTGTTGCAGGAAAATATGTTCCACCGAAAAAAGGTTCTCGCTGAGGTGTAAGAAATATGCTTAAAGGCCAACCACCATGTTTGCCTATAATCTGTATAAATGTCTGATAAATTTGATCTAAATCCGGTCTCTCTTCTCTATCAACTTTTATTGAAACAAAATTATCATTAAGATAGCCGGCTATCTTGGGATCATCGAAACTTTCATGTGCCATTACATGACACCAATGACACGTAGAATATCCTATTGACAAAAATATAGGTTTGTTTTCCTCATTTGCTTTTCTAAATGCTTCTTTCCCCCAAGGGTACCAATCAACAAGATTGTACAGATGCTGTTTAAGATAATCAGAAGTTTGACCAGCTAAATGATTTTTTTGTTTGTTTTTTTCCGAATTGGACAATTATAGCGCCTCGCTTTCATTTACGCATTATAGTGTTTTTAAAAATATTTAATTAATGCTTAAGAAATAAAACTTGAAAGCATCCTTTGCTTTTTCAAAGTAATTATTAATAAAATTGCATGTCTTGCTTGTGGAGCATTAGCGCGATTACCTTAACCATCACATTGTAAGAATTGCGGGCATAGAATGCGATAG
>WJKO01000184.1 GCA_014729055.1 Promethearchaeota archaeon
ATATTGCAGGATATAATTTTTAAGACTCGAGCAGACACTTTCAAAATCATTTTCAATAAAGTCTATACCGAGTTTTCTGCTTAATCCCACCTTTTCTAATTCCGACCATGATATATCGCTAGCTCTCACCGGAATAATATCAACGTCTGCTTCTATAATTTTATCAAGTTGGTATTTTGCGATAGTAGATTCATTGACCGAGCGGTTAGAAGCCATAAAGAGTGCCAAATGAGTTTTTGGTAGGTATTGTCGAATGAAGTTCTCTAATCCGACATTATCGAGACTATTATTTCCTTTATTGAGGGTATTATTCTCATTATTGGGGGTATTATTGGTATCCTCATTAGCAACTTTGCCGTCTTGATTATCGAGTTTATAATAGAAGACTTGATAAATTTCTTGCTGATTTTCCAAAAATGATTGCGTGCGTGCAACTTTAAAATGTTGTGAATCTTCTATTGCGTAGATAATTAATATGTTTATATCTGCCTGCTTCCGACACCATTCAACGATTTCGCGTGTCACATTTTTAGCGATGACTTCATCTGCTCCTTTCCATTGGTTGCTCGAGAGATTTAAGTCGCGTAAATTGATCAAGTGTCCTAATTCTAAAGGTATTTTACTGAATGTATTGTTCTCCAAGTTTAATTTTTTGAGATTTTTCAATTCTGCAAACGATCTTGGTAGATCTCTCAGATCGTTACATTTTAAATTCAATGATTTGAGCGATTTCAGTCCTCCGATTGATTCCGGCAACTTTCTTAGGCTTTGATATTCCACGGAATCTTGCGTTGCAGGTACTGCTCGTCCGTATGCCTTTCCGTCAAAACCGACTGATACACTTCGGTAGTGATTTCTTCCCGCGAGATTGAGATACTCTAAATTTTTAAGATTTCCGAAGGATTCCGGCAAGCTCTTAAACAAATTAAATTGTAATTCCAATGTCTTTAAATTCTGGAGATTTCCAAACGATTCGGGCAGATCTTCAAGTTCATTAAAATGAAGTAAAAATTTCTTCAGTGAAGTTAAATTTCCAATTGATTCGGGTAAATGGACGATGTTATTTTCGACTAGGTTTATTTCTTCCAAGTTCTTTAACTGCCCTATGGAATCGGGTAATTCTTTCAGATTATTCCTTTCCAAATCTAATACGCGAAGTTCTGACAAATCGCCGATATTTTCGGGTAAAATCTCTAAAGGTTTATCAAAAAGGTTTTTAGTTTGGTTTTGTGCAAAATATGGTCCACCCATAGGGTAAACGGGATGCATAAATTTATGGCATAGACCAAGCTCAACAATGTGGTTTGCTTCAATAACATATCCTAACTGATGTTGGATGAATTTATGGTCATATTGATTCTTAGTTTCCCAAAAGATATTATCTACTTTTGCCAATCGCTTGCCGATTAAATATTCTAATTTGCATATGAGCATGGCCTCTTTCTCTGGCACTATATCAAACAATGCTTCATTTCTTTTTTTGATTTTTTCTTTGGCTTCTTCAGGTAAATCTTTCCAAGGTAATGGATTAAATGATAAATCCAAATCTTCTATATCCTTAAGATATCGTGTTTTCTCGGGAATTGTATCGATTTTGTTATAAGATAAGTCTAATTTCTTAATTAGATGGTCCTTGCTATCGGCAACATTACCAGCAGGTAAACTTTTTATGCTGTTTTTAGAGAGATCCACTTCAAGTAACGAGGGTATATCAAAGAACGAGCTGGGAATTTCTTCTAATTCATTATTGTGGAAATTGATAACTTCGAGATTTTTTAATTTTCCAAAATTTTGGGGTAATTCCTTAATTCGATTGAACGGCATGATACATTTCTTTAACGCTTCTAATTCGCAAAATGATTTCGGTAATCTATCTAATCTGTTTGTGTAATGTTGCATTCGCTCGAGAAAATAAATTTTTCCGGTTATATCTATAACTTCTAACTTCTTCAAGCCACCAATTGAATCGGGTAATTGATTTATTTGGTTATTCATAAGGTTTAATACTCTCAGATTCGTCATTTTACCGATGCATTCAGGGAGAGTTGTTAACTTATTCGACAAATATCCATACCTATCAAGATGACCTTGTAATTCAAGTTCTTCTAAATTATTTAATTGACAGAGTATGGTTGGAAATTCTTCAAAGTTATTAGAGGCTAGTCTTAAGCATTTCAAGTTAGTAAATTGGGCCAACCAGGATGGTAGTGTTTTTAATCCATTTTGCGTTAATCCTAACACTTCTAAGGATTTTATCTCGACCAAAGGTTTAAAAGTATCACCCAGTTTATCTAATCCGCAATCTTCAATATAGAGTTCCTTTAATACGGTAAATTCACTGAACCATTTAGGTATTCCGCTTAGAGGATTCTTACTTAAGAGCATTATTTCAAGAGATGGTAAGTCAATTATGGGTTTACATATATCGGGGATTTTCTCTAAGTTTGCGCTATTGAGGTCAAGTATCTTTAATTTACTCAAATCTTTAAAGGATTTCGGTATATTTTTCAGATTATTTAAGTTTATTCTTAAAGTATTTAGACTTTCCAATGAACCAAATGATTTTGGTAACGACTCTAATTCATTCCCTCCTAAATCTAAAATTTCCAGTTTATGTAAATTTCCAAAAGACTCATTAAGAGATGTTAATTGATTGTTCCTTAAGCTCAGTTTTTCAATTGAACTCAAGTTTCCAAATGATACTGGTAATGTTTCCAATTGATTATTTACTAAATCTAAGAAGGTTAAATTTTGAAGATTTCCAAAAGTCTGAGGGAGTTCCTTTAAGAGCAGATTACCAAGTCGCAAATTTTTTAGCAAACTAAGATTTCCGATACTTTCTGGGAGCTCTTTAATATAATTGGTGGGATCTCCATATACATCTCTTCCACCCGATAGTACTAATACTTCTAAGCGTTTGAGAGCGCCAATATCTTTGGGCAGTTTTTCCAATCTATTATTTGCGATATATAATTTCTTTAAAGATGTAAGGGTGGAAAATAATGGTGGCAATTCGGTGAGTACGTTAGTTTCTTGATTATTTCTGAGTCCCCCATTGAGGTTGCATACTTCTAAGCTCTGAAGATTGACGAAGCTTTTGCAGAGCTCGGATAGATTATTGCCTTTTAGATTTAATTCTTTAAGATTTTTAAGATTTCCAAGCGATTCGGGCAATTTTTGGATGAAATTTAACTCTAAATCCAACTTTTTAAGAGATAATACATC
>WJKO01000185.1 GCA_014729055.1 Promethearchaeota archaeon
AAAAAAAAAAAAAAAAAAAAAAAAAAAAAAAGTTAAAAGAACATAATCAAGGTATCGAGTGGAAAACATTCTATTTCCTTTCATATGGAGATTATTTAGGTGAAAGACTAACCGAACATCTTCATAGGCAGTTATACAAAGATTTCAAAACCGATATATTATATGCACCGTCCTACTGTTATTATTTACCTTATTCTAAGATCGGATGTTTTTCATGCGCGAGTCAATCAAGATCGTGGTTTACCGGCATAGAAATAGAAATGAGAAAATTATTTTATGATTTAGGAAAAGAAAGGCGATTGGCAGAAGCAGATCTTAAATATAAGGAAAAGTTAACAAGAATACTTAAAAAGAATGTCGATATAGCTTCAAATTCCATAGAATATGCACTGAAATTCTTTATCAATAGGGAAATGATTGAAAGGAATAAAAGAAATCGAAAAAATTAAGTGAAAAAGAAAATTAGAGAAAACATGGCTGAAAAACAAAGGTTACATTTTTTGGATTTAGGGCGATTTGTTGCTATATTTTTCATGGTTTTAAGCCATATTAAAATCGAATATGGTTCAGATAAACTTGCTGAAAGTTATGCGGGATATTTTATTGAAGCTATGTCTGGGCCTCCAGCTGCGCCAGTATTTATGTTTTCAATGGGCTTCTTAATCGTATTTACCAAAAAAACAGATATTAAATCTGGATTAAGCCGAGGTTTGAAAATATTTTTAATAGGGTTAATTTTAAACATCGTTCGCTATGTTATACCTCGCGCTTTAAATTCTTGGATTAATAACATTCAATATATCATTTATGGAGAAAATTTCAGTGAGAATCTTTTCTTTTTAACATTTGAAGTAGATATTCTCTTTTTTGCTGGTTTAGCTTATTGTTTGGTGATTATCGCTGTAAATTATACTTCAAAAAGAACGATCCTTGTTTTATACCTCCTAATTGCATTTAGTTCTCCTTATTTATGGGGATTATATACCAACCATACAGCAGTTAATTTGTTTTTAGATCTTATATGGGGGAATCGTGCACATGTATATTTCCCCCAATTTTCTTGGTTATGTTATCCTTTACTAGGTGCTTATGTGGGTTATTTATTTATGGAGAATAAAGAAATTCCTAAAAAACGGTTTCATATATTCTATATTGGTTTAGTTTTACTAATTTTTGGAGGAATATTAACAGCACTTGATGTAGAAAATCAAATCGGAGATTATTATCATAGTGGAGCGGGTGCGGTGTTGTTATACTCTGGATTTACCATATTATGGTTGTTAGTATGTAAAAGATTAATCAGTTGGGTTGGAAAAAGAGTAACTAAGCATATTGAATATGTAAGTACAAATCTACTCTCAATATATTGTATTCATTGGACAATTTTAGGGTGGTTTATTTTGTTAATATCTCGTTATAGCTATGACCTCGGAGGTGTGCTTCTCATATTTATCATCGTGTATCCACTATCGCTTATATTAACCAAATATATTAAAATTCGAGTATAGAGATACGAATTAAAAAAATTAAACAAGAGAATTTACATTTTTAATATGAAGCGTGGGAACATCTTAACCGCTACTTGACCCAATCTCAAGTCTAATAACTTATTCACAACAGGTTTTCCACGATATGTAAATTGAACTTCTTGAGGATCAGATAAAATTGTTATTGCATCTTCAAATCTCTGTTCACATACAAAATATCGATCGTAATTGTATTCTTGCACATCAAGTACCTTGATAATATGGGGTATTTCGTATCCTCCTCCATGCGGTAGTGTGTTGAAATTAACTAATCGATCATAAATCTCTAACTTCTTTGCCCTCTTTTCAAATCCAAGTTCATCAATCACTTCCTCATCAAGATTAATATTACCAGATATTAGATATGCTGTGAGATCTGATCGTAAAGCGACAGGAAATAATTTTTCACCGGGTTCTTTCACGTATTGTGCACCTAGTAGAAATTCGTTGTAGTCTCGTAGACCTTGATGGATGGGGTTGGAGATCGTCGTGAATTTTCCGAATAATAATTCGGCAACCTTTTTTCTCTTCTCTGCTGCAAATTTTTTAGCATACTGGAAAAACTCGAAATATTCCTTTGCATCATCCCCATCTAAATAGAAAACATCACCAAAAGGTGTTGTTATCTTTTTACTCATTTCATATAAGGTTTTTGAACTGTCGTAATACAATCCAACACCTTTACTATTTTCTTTTCTTAATTCGGGGGCTGAACCATGTATTATGAATGTATAACGCGGAAATCCATTTTTTCGTGCCTCCGAATTAGTCTTAAACACATCTATAAAGTGATTACCTTTCTTAAAGTCCCATTTTATCTTAATTTCATCGATATAGGCATCTTCATATAGTACATTATACATATTCTCAATGATTGAATTTGGTGTGGGCAGTTCATCCAAACCACCTACTAACATTCCGCATGCATTGGGTTTTGAATCAATAAATATCAATTTTTCTGGTTTATCGCACCAAGTAAGTTTTCCGCCGTATCCATATCCAGAATCCCAACGTGCTTTATTCCGCGATATAGTCTCATCAGGGGTTGAAATAAAAGTCGCATTTGGATTAATTCCCAAACTTTCTTGGGCATAATGAAGTTTTGCTAATCCAAATTTATAGTTCCACTTGCATAAATTTGAAGCACCATCATCTATGCCTAACGAAAAATAATGCTTCTTAGAGCGTTCTAACAGCTCGACTTTAGTCAACATTGATATATTGCGCATGATAGAAACAAATACACCTAAGATATTTAAATATTGCGTATAGAATGACTCAAAATTCGAACATTAAATATTAAAAATATTAAGGTGAGTAAATAGCGATTCTTGAAAAATTTAAAGTTTCTTCTTTTTATTGAAGAAAAATGAAAGAAAACAGATCTTTTTATGTTTCTGAAAAAACGAAAGAAGAGATATTGGAGGAGCAATTCATTTCAGATATTGATAATCTCGTTTGGTTATTGGAAGAGCTTTGCGTTGTTAGCCAGAATTTTCAATTAGCACTTTCAAACACCGAATTATTAAAGATCAAGAAGATCATTTCGATGATAAAAGAAGCCCTCAAAAAAGCAGATCAAGCCGAGATTTCACATTGCTCAGAAAAAATCAAACTGATAAAACATAAATTAAGGACAATTACAAAATCACTTAACTAACATTCAATTTCTTAATTATCATTATTTTTAGCATCATTACCTAACAGATTTTCCTTTTTAAATATGTCCTTTATTGACGACATTCTGTCTTCTAATCGCTTTTGAATGAAAGGGATGAATCCTTCGAGCTCTTGTTGTTTCCACTCGCCTAACTCTTTACTGATCTCAAAATGGAGGGTTGCATAATCTTTCTCGCGCTTTACTAAATACGTACTTAATATTTCTTCCATACTTCCTGTTTTTCCGACAAAACCTCTGATTAAACCCATTAATCCCAAGCGGTCAAGACAATCTGCATCAAAAATCACTTTTTCAACGGTCGTTTCAGGTGGTATCATAGAGGTAGGTGTATGACGAATGACGGCTCTACAAATCTTATCTCTCATTTTCGCAGGTACATTACAACCTTCCAAGAATTCCTCTGCGATAGCCCCCCCTAATAGACCATGAATATGAGAGAATACGGGTTTTGATTTTCCAATATCGTGTAACAAGGCACTGGCTATGCATATAAAGGGATCTACTGGTTCATCAATCTTTTTTGCAATCTTAATTGCATTCCGAGTTACTGTTAAAACATGACTATAATCATGTGAATCACTTTCTGCATGAGCATGTTTTACAAACTCTTGGAATCTTATTAATATCTCTATCTCTTTTGACGTTAACTGACGTGAAAACACCATTTTAGTTATCTCCTTTTCAATTATTCTATTTTTCATTTTATATTGAAAAGAGTTTCACTATGTAAATTATTCCTTTTATATTTCTGCAGTGGGCTTTGGGTTTATAATGGCAATCAGAGTATATAGATTCGCCATACGATTTAAATACTCTTTTTTCCTATATGATCATAACCTGTAAAGGTTCAGGTTGATCAAGTTTGATCACATAAACATAACCTTGATTTGCTAATAAATGATTTGCTAAATGATCATAAATGATTTTGATAAAGTGAATAATGATAGCGAATAATGATAGTCTATTTGAATCAATCTATTTGAATCAAAATCAGTAATTTGCTGCGAATTTCTAAAGTTGAAGGAATAAGATTTTTAAGCATACAGAATTTTAATTGATTGTGTTTAAACCGGGAAGGATCATTCGGGGAAAGCGAAAATACAAGATAAAAAAATATATGGAAAGTGGAGGTTTTAGCAAATTATATTTGGGGTTAAATCTCCATACTAATCGCCATATTGTAGTAAAAGTGCTTCGAAACGACAAATTTGATGATTTAGAAGAAGAAGAAGACTATTTCCGAAGAGAAAGAGCTTTTATCGATATTCAATCAAAGTCTGGTTCCCATGCTTTAAGATTAGTAGATTCAATAGTGATCAAGAAGGATTGGAAGAACTCTAAGTTCATATTAATTACTAACTATATTAATGGGGAAGATTTTGATCCGTGGTTACATGATATTATTGAGAAAAAAGGGGATAGGGTCTATTATTATTTGGTCAAGTACATTTTCTATCCTTTATGCGAATATTTTTCGTATTGTCACAACCATGGGTTACTCCACCGTGATTTCTCCCCTTCAAATATCCTAATAAAGAAATACAAAAAGAAAAAACCAGTTCCTGTCGTAATAGATTTTGGCGCTTCTCTTAATTTTGATCCCGCCAAAATATATAGGGTACCACCATATTTGGAAGATCTTGAAGATTCAGAGGAGAGTTACGTTTATACCGAGGGATATAATCCCCCAGAAGTTGATGAAGATAAAGTGTTTCTTCCTCAATCGGACATCTATTGTTTTGGTGCAGTTATGTTTTATTCGTTTTCGCTCGGAAAAGAACGTGAGGAGGATGAAGACTACACCGAATATGAGTTAAATACTCAAAAATACAATATAGATTGTCCCGATGAATTAGATGCTATTGTTAGTAAATGCACACAATATGAACCACGGGAAAGATATTTGTCCTTCGATCATTTAATGATAGATTTAAAAGCATTTATTGATAAATACAAGCCAAAAAGAAAGAGTAGTTCAAAAAAAAACAGGAAAAAAAATAGTAAAAAAAAAATCTAATCTAATTCAATCTAATACTAATTCTAATTCAATCTAATCCAAGTTTGCGTCGATTTTTTTCTATATGGGCCAGCATTAAATCCGCTGCTTTAACTGCATCAGTTTCTGTATTCATAATACCACCAGTGATATCTTCACATTTTTCTTCTAAAAGACTGATTAAATTGGGAGCTCTAAGAATCGGAGGAACTGGATTCACATAGGTATATAAACCAAAGGCTAACGCAAAAATGGCATCTATTGTCGCCTTTTGCTCCATGTATTCAGGTGCACAAGCAACGATTGGTAAATCAGGAACTGGTACGCCACCTAAAGCATTTGAAACGGTCCCGATAAGATCTGCAACCCGCCCAGTATCCGTGCAAGTCCCGTAGCTTAGAACAGGCGGAATTTTGAGCGCTTTGCAAATTGATTTTAATCCATCACCAGCTAATTCTTGAGCTTTCAAATTACACAATCCCCCAACTTGCATTGCTCCATTGCCACAACCCATCGATAATACTAATAAATCTCTTTTAATCAACTCTTTAGCTACTTTAATACTATGTACGTCTTGTCCATTATCCCTTAGACTTGTGCAAGATACTAATCCAACGATTCCTCTTATTGTTCCTTTCTTTATCGCATCCAATAACGGATCCAAAGTACCCCCTAATGCAGCCACTATACTCTCCGTAGAAAATCCAACGATCGCTTCTTCTTCTGGTAATGGTCCGACCGATTTAACCTCTTTTTTTCTCGTAGGAAAGTTTTCAATAGCCATTTCAAGGAGTTTACGAGCTTGTTCTTGTGCTTTTTGCGGAATATAGTTGATGCGTTCATCTACTCCTTCAAAAGCCACTACTTCACTTACGGGGATTAATCTGAATTTGTATTTCTCAGCGTATAATGGATCAATAGGCATGGAGCAATTCATATCACAAACGAATAGATCAATGCAACCACTGGCTAATATCGCTTCTTGCATGATCCAATTCCCGGTAAATCCATAAAAGACATCATCCATCTCCCATCTTTGTATCATTTCTTGTCCCGTTTCAATATTTGCAATAATTCGAAGTCCTTTTGCCCCAACATTTTGGGCTTTTTCTTGCCATTCAGTTTTTCGAGCTTCCTGCACAAGAGCAAAGCCTAAGAATGGTTCGTGACCATTGGGGAGAATATTAACATAATCGGGTTTTAAGACACCCAAATCAACGCGCATTTTATGTGGTCTCGGAATACCAAATAAAATATCTTGCACAAATTCATTCACAATTTGGCTCTGATAAGCCATGGCAACGCCCAAACGCATCGATTTCAATGCTAAACTGACATAGTAGCCATCCACATTTGTAAGACATGAACTCGTACTTAACATCATTTCCCCATAAATACCTCCAGGAAATATTCCCAATTTATTCCAGACCTTTTTACGTTCTTCAGGTGCTAAAGCATTAACTATTTTGCTGGGAAAATCATAATGTCTGTTAAAATCCTCGCGAACATATTGAATAAGTCGTAGAGATATATTTTTTATTGAACCAGCGGTATCAAGACCTAACCTAGCTGTAAAGCGTTTTAATTTTTCTGGTTCTTTAATCTCAAACGGGGTTTCTCCATTGATTGTAGCTTCCAATGTTTTTATTGTTTGTTCGGTGTGATAATGATATGTTGATGCACCCATAACATTTCTAAGCAGCATCATACGCATAGCCATACCATCTCCTGTTATTCCACATGTGCCCCTTTTATCTTTCTCTACATCCGCCCGGCATGGTCCATTTGAACATAAATCGCAACGAACCCCACCCATACAGAATGCACATCTTCGATCAATATCTTTTCCAAGAGCTTGAGCTTTGTATCGATCCCAAATATTATTCATCCCATCTTCCTTAATTCGTTTATACATTTTACGAACAGAATTGTGGTGTGATATTCTTTCATTTTCCATAATTTTTCACTCTATAAGATTACTAATTCTTATGTATAAAGAAATACTGATTATTCACTATAAAGGAAGATTGCGAACATGTTCGCAAAATGTCGATTCGCCAGCACCAAAACAAATAACAAATAACACAAGTCAATTCTATTTGTTTATTTTCTTTTTAAGTTCAATGATTTCTTCAATTATATCTGAAAAATCTTCTGGACTATTGGTTGAATTCAATATTGCTTGATAAACCTCTAATCTATGAATATAACCCGCGATATGAAGAGGTGCATCCTTTAAAATAATGTCTGTATTCATACTGGCATTACAAGGATAGGAATGATGTGCTTTACTAATCATTTCTTTTAATTTATCATCAATTTCTGGCTTATATCTCAACAATTCTCTCATTAAGTACCATGCACAACCACACGGGGAAGAAATCTCCACGTTCCCTTCAATTATCTTGTTGTTTTTTGTAATAAGATTCAATTTTGGTTGACCAATTTGGAAATATTCAATAAATCTCTGGATAAGAGGTTGATTGTTCGGCATTAAACTGCAATAAGGTCTAGGAAACGCATATTGTATGTTATATTTATTTAATTCTTCTTCAACTTGTTTCTGTAAACCCATAGGTACCCAATCACCATCTTCAACGGGAACTATCAACGCTTGAACGTTGTTATTATGCAATAATTCAGGAAGTGCTGTCAAAATGTCTGGATGTATTTGTATCGCAATGACCACATCGGTATTAGGTATAGTATCTGGTAAATAATTTTCAGGTTCTTCGACGAAGACGGGTAAATCTTCAGGAACATAATGAAGTCCGCTTATATCTTTGGCATGAGAACCATACGGAATACGGCAATCATCACATAATTCACCACAAGATATACAGAACTTTCTAGAATTAACTAAATGTTCTATAAATCGCTCATTATTTTGATTGCTGTAAATGAAATACACATTCATCCCAGTATCTTCATTTTCCCCGCTCATATAAATACCCAAACCTTATTTTAAACGATCTAGCTTCACTCTATTCTCTTATTTTTCCATCGATTGATATAATTTCACATTTGATTGGAATCTTATTTTCTTTTTTAGCATTTTTCAATGATTGCTCAATGATATATTTAAGCCCTGAACAACATGGCACTTCCATCATCACAACATTTATGGATTTAATTTCGTTTAACTCACATATTCTTGATAGTTTTTCAATATAAAATTGCGCATTGTCTAATTTAGGACAGCCGATAAGTAAAGTTTTTTTATCCAAATATAAATCATGGAGTCTTGGAATTGCAGCAAGTGCACAGTCTGCAATTACTATCAGTTCTCCGCCTTCATAATAGGATGCTTGTAAGGGAACTAAGTTAATCTGAATCGGCCAGTTTCGCAGTTTAGATAGCTTACTTTCTCGTGCCAGTTCATGTTCTACTTTTTCATCTTGTGCTTGTTTTAATGTCCTATCAATCGCTCTTGCACTGGGACATCCCCCGAACTTTGATTTTGTGTGCTTTTCAGGAGTTTCTTGGTTGCATGGACGTTTATTTTCGCTTCTTTCATTGAGCGACTCTTTAGGCAGTTCTATAATATCTCTTTCTTTTAGAAATTCATGAGCTTGTTGAAGTAGTGTGGTTTCATTATGTCGTTTTAAATGTCGTAGGTGTTCGATTATGGTTTCTTTTCCTTGTTTAACGATATTCTCCATTACTTCTTTCTCGTCATATTCTTTCGCTTCTCGAACTTCGGTTGTTATTGCACCTTCAGGACAATAACCAATACAAGCACCTAAGCCATCGCAATGAAGTTCATTTACCAGTTTAGCTTTCCCGTCAATTATCTGCAATGCACCTTCGGGACAGTTTGGAATACATTGCCCGCATCCCGTGCATTTTTCTTCATCAATTTTAATAATTGTCCTTTTCATTCTACTCTCCTCTTCCTCTAAGAAGACGAATCAGAAAAAAATTAATAATTTTCATACAAACATGTTCGGATCAAAAATCCTCTAACTCCGAAAGGCTCAAAAGAAAGATTATTATTTTTATTTCGACTCTTAAAATTTAGAGATTATTATGAGTGAATCGGGAACAACATCGATTTTATCTATTACTTTCCCCGATAAATTATGGTTGGGTGCGGTAGGTAGAAAATATCCTTACTATCAGTTTATAATTCGATCGTTTATCCCGATAAAACAAGACCCTTTTGTTGGAAATGCACTTATCACTATTTCTGGCAAAAACCCAATGAGTTTAATTGATAAAATAAAAGAGCATCCGAGTTTGAAGTCTTTTTTTCTCATGGAGGAATCTCCGACTCAGATAACGATAAACACACAGACAAAAGACAATTATCTCTTGAATTGTATTATCAAGAATTCTATTATCATCAATTTCCCGATAGAGATCACCAAAGGAATTGCAGAATTTGTTATTAATGGAACCAGAGATAATATTGATAAATTTATAGATGAACTTAACGATAAAGGTATTCATGTCGAAATAAAAAGCATTGGCAATTATACGGATGAAAAATTGGAACAAATATTAACATCTCGTCAATATTTTATATATAACCGGGCAAAAGAAGAGGGATATTATAATAATCCCCGTGATCTTACTCTCACGGAGTTGGCGGAAAAATTAGATTTAGCAAAATCTTCATTATCTTCGATGTTACAACGGATTCACAATCGATTGTTGGGTCAGCAAAGGTAGTCTATAGGTCAAACTAACAAAGATATTAAGTCTTCCAATGCGTCTCCCATCTCGATTCGTATGTCCATGTATAAATTTGGATCATGAGAACATTCTCTCATTACATTTGAGTGATTCCAAATTCGATCACGCGGTTGTTGATCTTGCGTCGCTAAAGCCCGATTTAAAGCAGATTG
Source organism: Promethearchaeota archaeon (assembly GCA_014729055.1). Taxonomy (GTDB): domain Archaea; phylum Asgardarchaeota; class Lokiarchaeia; order Sigyniarchaeales; family Promethearchaeaceae; genus WJKO01. The sequence continues at coordinate 10,054 of WJKO01000185.1, forward strand.
AGCCGATATAACGCTTGCATGTGTATCTCCTAACACCCCTTTTGCATCAAATATCGTCTGATTTAGTAGATATAGTAATTCATTATCCTCAAAACCATCTCTATATGCTGTTACTCGTAGTGTTGGTAGAAAGGACTCACCATACGCTACGAACAGCGTGCCCTCACCCAACCCCCCATATCCCATCCCCCCTGTTCTAGAATCGGCAAAGTTCCAATAAAATGCCCAATGAAGAAAACCTTTGATATTATATTTAAAAAAAGTCCAACCTCTAAGTCTTGCCATAATCAAAGGTTCTTGAAATTCCGCGTCTTGACTTGGAAATCCATCTTGTGTTGAATACGACCAAAATGTTTTTCCGTTGTCTTCAATAAATTGCTGAATTTCGGGGGTAAAAGTATCGTAACAACCAATCCAAATATCCAAATCTTCCATCATGGGAGAATAATTCTCCAATGGTTCAATTAAAGTTGCTGATGTGCTAATATTACTTACATCTCGAACCGCGCCATATACAATATTATACGCCTCCATTATTTTTGGATCTGAGTGATGTTCATCGCTATGTCTGCAATAAGTATTTTCTTCCCATGTTTGTCCCCCAGGAGTATATTTTGAGCTCAAGTGAAGACTTGCATTCCCATAAAACCATCGAATTGCAGTAATATAATCATCTTTACTTCCGTTGATAATGGCTTCAGGATTTTCTTTACAATTAACACCCGGAAACCAATTTAATTTTACTATACTAAGCCCTTTATTGAACATAGCTCCTACTTTTTGATCAAATTCTGTCCAATCAATAGATATTCCGTCATATAAATTATCCCAGTCAACTGTAATGCTCGGATTCGCAATATACGAGGGATCCGCCCGGTATTCTACAAATAAGTCTCTCAATTCATCATTAATTACATTTCCATATCCAATATCAATTGTTGTGTCCACGGTACGATCTAAAGGAATTGTTGCATTCCATATTTTAAGTTTAATTCTAAACTCCAACGAATGATAGGCATAATTTTTAGAAATCCAAGACAAGAATTGAATTCGACAATAAGTATAATATGTTCCGGGTGATGCGTCACTGGGAACATCGACGCGTAACCACATGGGATAATTACGATATTCACTGGTGGTTATTGGTTCCCAAGGATAGAGAATATCGGCTACTTGTCCATCATATGTTTCCACATAACCTACGTGACCAATTGTTAAATTTATTGCTTGCGTCTCAGATTCGTCTTCTTTTATCCATAACTCGTCATCTCGACTAATATCTTCGCTCCCATATTCATAATTACGAAAAGTTTGAACTATATCGGCATAATTACTGAATACAATCTGCACGAGTTCATGGTCATTTTTTAACGCATGTATTTCTATTTCTGGATTGATTTTCGCATTTTTTCCGTTAAAGGAATAATATTTACTGACTCTATCATAGGAATTAGCAAGCCATAAAACACCATGATCGTCCATTCGTGATAAAACTTGGGGAACGGTTTGATCATTAAATGCAATATTAATTCCAATTGGAACACCTACTGATAAAAGAGAGCAAAATATCAATACAATGCTAATTGGTTTTCTGACCTTAGATCTAACATTTTTCCCTTTTTGGGTAGGATAATTTATGATATTCTGCTTTTTCCTCCATAAAATTGTAAAAATAATACAAAGAATTATGCATAACCCAGGTATCACTAAAGAAAGCAGATAATAATTTCCCGTCGCGATACCTTGACTATCTAAGGGAAATAGGTAGGGGAATAAAACTGACAATCCTTCCTCAAATTCCCAAAATTCATACAACGGATCCTCCCAAAATATAAACATCGCAACAATCCAGAATAAAACTGAAATGATGACACCAGCATGTTGATATTGTTCGAAAATATTTTTCGAATAAATAATTGTCCATAATAAAATAAGCATAGGAGCAGAGATAGAAAATAAAAATGCAAAGTCCCAAGATAGTATCGATGTGTTCCAAAATAACCCCAAACTTACATGAGGGATCAAAAATATAAGTAAACAACTGAGCAATGCCGAACCAGGTTTTAGATGATATTTCTTCCATAGAAAGACTAATATAAATCCAAGAATCCCCGCAATTAAGGTCGGTTCCATCCACGAGCGAAACAACCCATGACGCGTTGTAATCTGACCAGTTAATATGTGAGTAAAAATATAAAGCCCTAATAAACAGAAGAATGCAATAAATACTCGAAAAACAGGCAACCGGGATTTCTTAACAATGTCTTTATTGGATGACTCCCATTCAGGCAATCTAAACAAGCAAGGTAATAACTCGGAATTTAATCCAATAATACTTGACGCTATAAAAATCCAATATATGACCCATAGGGGTTGAGAAATCACAATAAACTGGGCTATGGCAAATATGAAAAATCCACTTGTTAACGCAAAACCTAACTTCATATTTATCTCTTGATTCGTTTTCACGAGATCGAGAATCTCAATAATCAATAAGAAGATAATAAAACAAAAAATGATAGGAAACCAATAAGCAAAATAATAATTTAATTCTTGTAGCGTATCGAATGCCCAATTCCATAAACTTATGGGAATTGTATTATTGAGTAGAGAACCTAATTGTATCGAGAAAAAGATGAGTAATATTCCCCAAACAGCGCTCTTGATTGCCCTGATACTGTTTGGATAGCGTTTTCGGACGAAATGATGAACTAAGAAGACTAATAACAATGTAATGATAAATCCAATCACGGCAGTTAGAGTATATTTTTCACTAATTCCTATACTTCTCTGCAAAGGTTTACCCCAAGCAAAATATAACCAGAACCAAGTTAATAATAAACTTAATGTAAATGAAAGCCTCACCAATGAAATCGAAAGTGCATATTCATTTCTTTTTTCCATTGATGGGTCAATAATGGTTTTATTCTGTTGTTTATTTAGACCGTTTTCACGAACGTTCTCGTTATTCTTAACATCCATCGAAATCACTCTATAATATACCTTATGAGAATTATAGATTTATAATTTCATAAAATTACCATTTTTTAATTTTTATAATATACTTGTTAACTAAAGGTTAACCTTAAATATGATGGTTGATTCTAGGATCATGTAGTCTAATCTATCCTAACGTTTTTTTGCGGGCTTGGAAATTTAACGAAAAATACAGCGCTATTTTGACGGAACGTCAAAAAAATTTATAGAGGTGAAAAAATTGATAGATGATATCTTCGATAAATTCGAAAATCGAATAAATAAGGCATTTGGTGATTGGAGTCCTTTTGGCAAGGATTTTGATAAGTGGTTCACGGATTTTGATGAAAATTTTAAAGTTGAAGTTCCAAAAGACGCAGAAACAAAGAGTTATAAAATGAGTTATAAATATGAAACTGGTATGGATGAACCAGAAATTTACGTTGAAGGTGATGCCAGTGAAGAAGATGTTGAACGCTTTATTAAGGGCGTTCAAAGCAGATTTGGAAAACATTTCATTGATATTGGAGAAAACAAAATTAAAAGATTGACGACGGGGGAAAAAGAAACACCAGAATATAAAGAATGTGAAGCAGAAAAATCAGAAGAGGGAAATAAAATCTGTTTTACATTAGAGATGCCTGGAATTGCCGAAGAAAATGTTAAGATAAACTTCAAGGATGGGACATTAACTGTCATCGGTGAACATGATGATCTGAAGTATCAAAAAGAACTAAAATTAGATTTTGAACCAAAAGAGACTAAAATCTCCGCAAATAATGGTATAATCTCTGTCGAATTAAGCAAAGAGTAGATAGAGACAAAGTGAATGAAATTTAATTCACATTATTCTTAATTTTTTTTTCAAACAGAATCTTTATTTATTTTTTTAATCATATCTTTTATAATTATGACTGATGTTGTTTTAGTTATATCGACAGCTTTTACTGCAATTATTATGTCAATTACCGCTGCAGTGACTTTTTATCATTCAATAGTGCATCAAAACAAACTGATGTTTGTTTTTTCTTTAAACTGGGCACTACAAGCCGTATTTTGGTATTTAGATATGACTGCTCATATCACTGTGGATGCCCTCTACATGCGGATTGGGTTCGTTTTTCAAAGTATTGCTATGATTTTGTTGTTGGTATATTTAGAATACATCTCAAATGAGCGTATAAATCCTTTTTTTTTGAGTTTAGCGAGTATTTTAGCAACACTTTATATTATTGTTTCGTGGTTAGACAGCTCAATGGAAGAGATAGAAGGTTATGGCGTTCATGTTACGGGCGTTTGCAGGATTATTCAAATTCTCTTCTTTCTATATTCCGTTCTTATATATTTTCGTTGGTCGTATAAGACGTGGATTATGGCGCCTGACGATATAAAACGATCAGCGAACCTATTACTGGTCGGTAGTATTTTATACTCATTTGGAATGGCAATCGTATATTTTCTGGGCACTTTTATATATGAATTAAACGCGATAGCATTCAATATCCATGCGATTGGAATATTTTTTACGGTTATTGTTATGATAAAAGAGCGAAAATTGATATATGTTCTTCCTTTTAAGGCATTTAGACTCGTTGTGTTTGAGACAAAAGGCGGATTGCTAATATATTCATATAATTGGACGAAGTCGGAGACTTTAATCCATGAAGATTTGTTCTCAAGTGTTTTACAAGGAATTAGTTCAATCTTACGAGAAACTCTCAATAAAGGTAATTTGAAGAAAATTCAATTAGATGATGCGATACTTATGTTGAATCAGAACCCAAAACATTCAATTGCGTTTGGAATTGTCTCGACAAAGGATTCAAAGATTTTAAGAAGTTGGCTTAGAGCTTTTGAGGATAAGTTCTTAGAAAAATATGGAGATTCTATTGAAACGCCTACTGTTGTGAGTAATTTTGATCAAGTCGAGCAGTTAGTTAAAGACAGTTTCGCATTTATTCCTCAATATAATTGAAAAAGACGTATATGAAATTTATCACCTTAATTTATTATAATTTGGTGTAAACTTGATGGATTCAAAGAAGAATTTTTTTAACGACTACAAAAACCCCCCAGTAGAATACCGACCTCAGTATTTTTGGTTTTTAAACCACGACATGCAAATTAATGAAATGAAAAAGCAATTGGACTTAATAAAAAAAAATGGCGGGGGCGGAGCGTTCTTACATGCCCGACACGGGAGAATTACTCCTTATTTAAGCGAAAAATGGCTTGAAATATGTTCCGAAGCAATAGATTATGGAAATAAGATCGGACTACAAGTCTGGCTATACGATGAAGATGGTTTTCCCAGTGGTTTTTGTAAAGGAAAAACAATAGAGCCAAATCCAAAGGATTTTTCGGCAAATTTTATCGTATTAAACAATGAATTTGAAGTTGAAGCAGGCGAAAAGCTGAATGTTACGATCAATTTAGAACATTCTACGTCTGAAATCTACGGAATTTTGGCAATTCCTGTAAAGGAAACAGATTTGAATTATGAGATCATCGACTATCCAAAAAGCTGTCTCGACATTACGGATTGCGCTATCGAAAAGGCACAACATAAGTTTATATTAGAATGGATTGCACCTGAATCGCATTCCTTATGGTTAGTTTGCCCTTTTATTAGGGAATGGAATACTCGAGCGGCAAACGTACTTAGTATGAAAGCCATGCAACGATTTATAGATATAACGCATCAGAAATATTACGAATACTTTAGAAAACGAAATATTGAAAATCTTATGGGAAATACGATCCCTGGAATTTTCACCGATGAACCAGGGGTACAATATTGTATTGGGGATAAGAGCTGGAGACGGATTATTGTTTTTACTCCAGAAATGGAGCAAGATTATCTAAAGAGATACGATATGCCTTTATTATTTGGTCTTCCTAGTGTATTCTACGAAGTAAAGGAAAACATTAATTATCGCTTAAATTTCTGGGAAATGGCAGCAGATTTGTATTCTAAAGCTTATTTCAGACAAATATATGATTGGTGTGAAAAACATAATATCTGGGCGACTGGTCATCTAGCTAACGATTCAAATCTTTTTAATCAAGTCCGCGATCAGATTGATTTCTTTAAGGCAGCGAAATATTTTCATCTAGGTCCTTCAGATCAATTGGGGACGGTGTTTCGGGCGCAATTTGAGAAATCTTATTCACTTGCAGAAACAGATAATATGATGACGCCAAGATTTGCGGGTTCATCTGCAAGATTGTATAATCAGCCCCGGGTTATAAGTGAATGTTTTGGCAGTTCAGGTTGGCAGATATCGCTTGAGAGACAGAAAATACTGGTAGATTGGCAAATTGCTAATGGAGTAAATCTATTTATACCTCATGATTTCTCTTATTCCATAGCGGGTCCGAGAAAAAGAGATCACCCTCCAGCGTTCGAGCGTTCTTCATATTTTGATGAGATTTCTGTTTTAAATGATTATATCGGAAGATTATGCTATATATTTTCCCAGTCTGAAAATTCAAAATCTCCTAGACCTTTAAGAATAGGCTTGGTATATGGAAATCGGACGATCTTGGCTGATATGAATCCTATGAAAGGCAATGATGCAGCAATGGCCCATGATGCACAAGCATATATAATCGATATTTTACAGCGACTTCATTATGACTTTGATATCCTTCCAGAAGAAGTCATTATAGAAAGTAAAATCGAAGATAAACACCTTGTTTATGGAAAAAATGAATATGATATGCTAGTTTTTGCAGCTTTGCGAACGATCAAATCAAAATTATACCACAAGATAATTAATTTTTATGAAAAAGGCGGTAAAATTCTTTTTATTCAAAAAATTCCTGATAAATTTTATTCTAGCAGAAATCATCCTATTCTCTCTCAAAATCATAAACAAACAAGCAATCCGTTCTTAGATATAATTAGTATATCAAAGGAAAAAGATTCAGATATGAACTCGCATCAAAACGATAAAGATGGAATAATATCCTTTCTAAAAGCACAAACATACCCAATCTATAAAAACAATTTGTTGCCCATAGTTAATAATATATTAAGAAAAACCAGAGAGCCCAACATAAGTATTGTTTTAAATAAGACTGAGAAAGAGATTGGGGATATTGCTGTAAGGCAACTGCAATTCAATGAAGGAAAAAATGAGGCAATATTTTTAGCTAATGTATCAAAAAATATTTATCGACAATGCAGAGTAAAAATCCATCCCATAAAATCTATACAGAATCAACAGGATATTGATTTTTTTATACTGGATGCCGTAGATGGAACGATAAGTAAAATCAAACCTTTAAAGGAATATCAAATGAAAGATGGCGTTATTGTTCTTATTTTAGATTTTCTAGCCGTGCAGAGTTATCTATTTCTTATTGATTATCGTGAAGATAACAAGCAGGATCAATCTCTCTTTGAAGATTCTGACGATATAGAAGAGATCGAGAATCTTACGGCAATTAATCCTTATATTCCCCCAAATCTGGAATTAATTAACGAAATCAACGAGTGGAACATTTATCCTACGAGATTAAATATTCTGAATCTGGATAAATGGAAAGTAAATTTTTCTGTAGAAAAAATGGGAATTGAAAGACCTTCTTATTTAGTAGCAAAAATTAAACATTTGATAGAAATAGAGG
>WJKO01000186.1 GCA_014729055.1 Promethearchaeota archaeon
ATACTTTCTTGTCTTTAAATGGTAAAAAATTGGAAAGTGAATATGAGAAACCTTTTCTTGTATCATCCATATATTACCTCCTGTAAAAAACAAAATATATTTTTAATAAAAAAGTAACATTAATAACAGTTTTAGTAGCCAGCTATATAGTTGTATATCAAGATTTCCATTACTGCTTTTGATTTTCATATATTTTAAATATTTCTTTGTAGATCCGTTGATTCTGATAATTAGGATAGATTGTTTTAATCTTCTTTATTCTCATTTTATAATCATCCAAATCATCGGTGAAAACTCCTATGCTCCTTCCAGCGACAAGAGCAGCTCCTGTTGAACCAGCTAACTGCCCTTCCTGAATATCAATAATAAGCCCTGTTACATCAGCAATAATTTGAGGCCAAATATTGCTTTCAGCAGGTCCCCCACCCATTACTATTCTTTTTGGTATACCGCTACTTTTTTCTACTTTTCTTATATTTGAATATAATTCAAAGGCTGCTCCTTCCATAACAGCTCTTGCGATATTTTCTTCTGAGTAACTTGAAAAGATTCTACTGTCTAATTTTTTCTTCTCCCTTTGATCCATCAAGTTTAAAAACAGACCATTTGAACCGGGTTTTGCTTGAGAAGATAGATGGTTAAACCATAAATATCTGTCAGTGCTCTTTTCGTAGCATAGGATATCTATATAACGATCGATAACCATTCCAATACGAGACAAAGAAATCATCCCAGCCCAAGCGGCGCCACACTCTAAAAGAAAAGGAAGAGTTAACAATCCAAGAGAAATAGACGTACTTCTATCCTCTATTGGAAAAAAGGCTACCCACGAAGTTCCACAGGAAAGTAGTATATCATGTTCGGCAATAACTCCAGACGCTTTTGCAGCTCCAGGATGATCAAAAGAACCATGCACTAATATAGCCTCTCTTTTTAAGCCGGACTTTTTACAAAAATCCTCAGTAATATTACCGATTATATCTCCTGTATTACAAATTGACGGGCGTGTATTGGGATCGATATCGAGCATATTACAATAAGTAGTATACCATTCTCTTTTTTCTTGATTTTGTAAGAAAGATAATGTTGCATTAGAGCTGTCTATTTCCCAAGCATCTGTAATTTTTTTAATAAGGAATTCTAAATACATGCATGGATATGCTGTACGGTTGTAAATATCACTTTTATATTTTTTTAACCAAGCTAATTCGGCAAATGTAAAAGAACCTCTCCAAGGCCATCCCACAATCTGATGTATTTTTGTTATATCTATATCAGGAAGTATATCATAGATATCCCCCGAAGCCCTCCTGTCCATCCAGCTTATTGCATTACCAATTGGATTTTTATTTTTATCAAGGAGAATAGTGTTACCACTTGCTCCATTAATCGAAATCCCTGCTACATCTGAGGGCATTATTTCAGCTTTATATATAAGGCTTCTTATTAGATTACAAAGTCTAGTATAGATATCTTCTGGTAAGAACTCTTTCCTCATCAAATTATTATTTGGAAGATTTAGATATTTCGTGTTTATCTTATCATAAGATAATGTTTTAATTTCCTCAGAAATAATTACACCTTTGATAGCTGTTGAGCCGAGATCAATGCCTATTACTGCTTTCTGATTTAATTTCATTAGCCTTTTACTGCACCGGAAGTTAAACCTGCAATTATATATCTTTGTCCTAAGATATAGATTAAAAGGACAGGTAGAACGGTAATAATTGAACCTGCAAATATTAAATTCCATTGAGTATGATACATGCCTGCAAAATTATAAATAGCCAAAGGAAGTGTAAACTTATCATAGCTTTGAATAAAAAATAGAATTACATCAAAATTATTCCATACAAACTGGGATGATATGATGATACTTGTTACTGTAACAGTTGATAACAATGGTATTATTACCCTAACGAAAATCCCAAGTTGGCTGCATCCATCAATAATAGCTGCTTCATCGAGTTCCCTCGGAACAGTTTTTAAAAAACCGACGTAAATGAAAATTATAAAAGGCATTCTTATTGCTATATAAACAGCAGATGCTCCAATAAGAGTATTCAATAATCCAATATTTTGGAGTAAGGCAAATGTTGTAATTATTGATATCGGCAATGCAATACCTGCTACAAAGAAGTAGTATAAAAAATTAGCAAATTTTGTTTTTGATCTCTGAATATAAAAAGCAGCTAGAGCTGAACAAATTATTATTGAGCTTACAGAAATTGCTACTATTATAACGCTATTCATAAGACCTCGCAGCATATCCCCCTCTATAAATGCGACTACAAAATTATTAATGACGATTTCACTTGGTAATTTGAGCGATAAAACTGTAGATTCTTTTAGATTCTTTATTGAGTTTATAATAATATAATAAAATGGTACAAGATAAATTATAACAGCAATTGACCAAACAAAAACCCCAATTAATATGTTTTCATATTTTTTTTTCTTTGAAATGCTTTTTGAAATTTTCATTATAATTCTGTCTCACCTCTTTTTAAGAATTTCAATAGAGGGAGCGAAATGCCTATTATCATAATAACAATTATTAGATTAACAGCTGCACCATAACCATAGAAACCGTTTCCTAACGCTTCAAATACAATAGTGTTTAGTACTTCACTAGCTCTGCCAGGACCACCGCCTGTAAGAGCAAAAACTATATCAAAAACCCTTATTCCCCATATTAGACAGATTAAAAGGTTAATATTGAAAGAAGGCCTAATCAGTGGAAATGTTACATGTCGAAATTTTTTAATTGCATTCGCCCCATCAATATCAGCAGCTTCATAATATTCATGAGGAACTCCCTGAAGTCCTGCAAGGAAAATTATCATCATCTGTCCTGTCCACTTCCAGATTTCCAAAAAACTAACTGACCATATCGCTAATGATGGATCAGTCAACCATCCTTGAGACAATACATCTAATCCTATAGTGGTTAAAATACGATTTAGCAAACCTTGATCAGCTAATATTTTTTGGAAAACCAGACCAAGTACAATATTATTAATTAATGTTGGTACGAAAAAAATACTCCTTAATATATTTTTACTTTTCATTGCACGATTTAGAATAAGTGCAAGCATTAATCCGAGTGCAAGTCGAAATGCCGTTGTTGAAACAGTAAAAAAAATAGTATTTTTTAAAGCAAGCCCAAAATAATTAAGACTGAATATTCTTTTAAATTGTTCAATACCTATGAATTTTATTTCAGGACTAATTGACGTCCAATTTGTAAATGAATAGACAAACCCAGCTAAAAGAGGACTTATATTAAAGATAATATAAATAACTAATGCTGGCAGTATGAAGTAAATCGAATAATTTAATCTAAGCTTCTTCTTTCTCATAATAGATACGATTCTCGTACTGTTTTCTAAT
>WJKO01000187.1 GCA_014729055.1 Promethearchaeota archaeon
TATTAAAGGAGGCAGAAAATGCGGGTTTAGTCCATAAAGCATTCCATAATGGGTCAAATATCCATAGGGATGAAAATAGCATCTGCAACTGCTGTAAATGTTGTTGTGATACCTTTAATTTCTGGAGAATGGGTGCAGCGCCAATGGTAAATTCCACAAATTATCTGTCAGATATTGATCAAGAGTTATGCATTGGTTGCGGGACTTGTGTAGAGCGCTGTCCTACAGATGCAATTTCCTTAGATGAAAATGATAAAGCAACCCGGGTCGAAGATTATTGTATTGGATGTGGAATATGTGCCCATTTCTGCCCTGAAAATGCAATCTCACTGATAGAAGGTATGAGAAAAGTATATGTACCTCCTCCAAAGCTTAGAGAATAATATTGACTACCTACAATAGACGACAGACTACTATTTTTTTTTGTGGGATTATAAGTCAAGGTTATGTTTATGTGATCAAACTTGATCAAAAATTCGTCAGCTGGAGAATATAATATAATTTCAAGATAGTTTCAATTTGGCTGGTGCCAATAATGGATGAGAAAGAAAAACAAAAAAAACCAAGTATTGATAAAATACAAGAAGAAATCAAACAGCGAAGCGAAAGAATGGTAAATCTGTTTAACACGATAATAGATACAGATATATCAGATTTTCCCGTCCCTCCATTCACAAAATGGTTGAATGGAAAAATTAAATCTGCAACGAGGGGAATAGTAGAAATTGAATTGGATGTTCGACCCGAAATGGCAAATCCAACGAAACTACTCCATGGCGGTATGCAAAGTGCAATATTAGATGACATAATTGGCATGACGTGTGCCACTCTGGGCTATGAAGGTTTCCTAATAACGATAGATTTTCATATAGATTTTCTGGGAAAAGCGAGAGTAGGTGATAAAGTTAGAGCAAAAGCGGAGATTGTAAGAGAGGGAAAACGAATCGTACACGCAAAAGCTGACCTATTTAATAGTGATGGTAAAAAAATAGCCACTGCAAGTAGTAATCTCTTGCAAACAAGTTATAAGCCGGATTATGTTAAAGCAATTGATAAATCTTAAAAACGCATGGAAATAAAAACAAATATGAAAATCATAGATGCGCATAATCACTTGTTCGGAAAGCCATTATTCCATCCCGATGAATATCGAGATAATCTGATTAAAGTCATGGACCAATTGGAAATAGAAAAAACATGCGTATCTGGGTTGGGTTCGGCATTTTCATCAGTAGATAATCAATATATAAAAGAATCTATTGAGAAATATCCCGACAGAATAGTTGGTGCTTTTTATATTCGCCCAGGGGCGGGCTCAGCCGAGCTAGTGGATCGAGCCTATGAATCGGGGTTTAAAATGATAAAAGTTACTATTCCTACCAAGCCATATAATGATAAATCCCTCTATCCGATTTGGGAAAGAACCCGAGACTATGGATTCCCTATTCTCTTTCATACGGGGATAGTAAGTGTGTTCAATAATACGGGCAACTTGGATATTAATTCTTGGTACATGCATCCTATGCGAATTGAACCAATTGCTAATGCTTTCCCAGACCTAAATATAATTATAGCTCATTTAGGCGTGCACTGGAATCATGATGCCGCCGAACTAGCGCGTATGAAAAATAATGTATATGTAGACTTAACAGGAGAACCAGATGGGTGGAGAATGAGAGCAGACGCCGTTGGTATGGATAGATTTTTGTGGTGGGATGGAGCATTCAAGAAAGTGATTTTTGGTACAGATGTTACCTATCACAAGACAAAGACAATCTTAGAAGAAGACCTGGCTCGATATAAGAAATTAAAACTTGATGAATCTACTTTGGAACTAATATTCCATAAAAATATAGAGAAATTGTTATCAGGGGTCAAATGATGAATCGGAGAGAAGAAGTGCGAAAACTTTTACGCTTATCTCCTGAAGAAGTAAGGGGAAGGGCAGGGAAGCATTTAATCGTCTGTGAAAACTTGGATGAGTTGCATAAATTATTTGCCAGACATATTGCAGACGAAATTTTAAAGCATAATAAACTGGGAAAGCCAATCAAACTTATTTTACCGGTTGGGCCTATTGGGCAATATCCTTATTTCATAAATATTGTAAAAAAGGAGGAAATCTCTCTTGAAAAATGTTGGATATTTTTTATGGATGAATACTGCGACGAGGATGGTTCAGCGGTTGCAACCTCACACCCTTTAAGTTTTAGAAAAATTGCCGCGGAACATTTTATAGAACCTCTTAGGATATTTTCAGATATCAATACCAATCAGATACATTTCCCAAAAGAAGATAATTTAGACGAATTATCGGCTATTATTGAAGATTTAGCTGGAATAGATACTTGTTTTGGGGGAATTGGAATACATGGACATATTGCATTCAATGAACCCGAAGAGAATGTAAATACTTTAGGTTATCGCAAGGTTAAATTAAATAACTATACTCGCACAATAAACGCTGTGAGAGCACAAGTCGGTGGTAATCTTGAGTGTTTTCCTCTCAACGCCTATACAATAGGCATGAAACAAATACTAAATTCAAATAAAATTCGATTGTATTGCCGAAACGGAACTCCTTACGATTGGGCAAATACTATCTTAAGGATAGCTCTTTTTGCCCGTCCTGGAAATGATTATCCGGTCACTTACATTCGTAGTAGAAAAAATAGAGATTATATAATTATAACTGATAAAGATACATTACAGGCACCGAAGAATATAATTTAAATTTGGAACATAGACTTGAGACGCTTAATTAAAAAGATACTTTAAGGTAGTCTTGATCCGAACTTAGGTCTAATTCTTCAAGCTCTGATGCCCATAACATTCCACGACGCATCATTTCCAAAGCATCTGGAATATTAAAATCTTTATAGGTATGACCAATACTTGCATAAAATACTTTCCCGTCTCCCCAGCGTTTCTTGAAGACTACGGGCATTTTAATTCCCTCAATCCATGGAAATTGCATGCTATGAAAAGTGGTTGTAGCGAGAACTTCTACTGCGGGATCTACGTGCATATAATACTGCTCGCTTGTTATTTTAAAATCATTGAGCCCTTTAATTATTGGATCTTCCTTTTTTTCTGGGATGAAATTCACTTCATACGTCATTTTCGCTCCGCCCGGATGTGATACCCACTGCGCACCAGTCATAAACTGATATTGAACATTATTCCTAAATGAATCACAGAGACCTCCATGCCAACCTACCAATCCAACCCCGTCCATAACAGCATATGAAAGTCCATCTTCTTGATCCTTCTCTAAATTTCCTCCAGTCCAACATTGCACCACTAAATCGAGAGATTCCATTAATTTTCGGTCTTTATATGCGTCTAAGGTCTTCTTCTTAACAATTTCAAATCCTTCGTCTTGCAAGATCTTTATCATTTTCTTCATAGACTTCTTGGGTGTATGTCCTTTCCATCCACCATACACACAAAGTGCTTTTTTTGCCATAAAAAAATATAGGTTAACTCAAAATAAAAATTCTCGTTAAATTATTTGAAAAAAAATATACTTCTGTCATCTATTGTTAGAATAATAGACTACCAATTAGCCCCAAATATCTTTAATGATAAGGTCAAGCACTTTCGCCCATTCGTCTTCTAAATTTGGGAACCTAACTCCTCTATTTACTTTTCTCGTTTCTTCTGCTTTGTTTTGATCGTTATCAACGAATGCATTCTTCCTTTTTTTTGCCGTTTTAATCATATTTTAAGAGAATCAAAATCGAAATATAGAGATTGTCCACATATTATAGAGTGACATATAGAAAGTATATAGATAATCTAAAGATCTAAAAGCTATGCCTAAACGCTGTTTATAAATCATTTAACTCCAAATATATTTTATGAAGATATTTAGAGCTCTACGCCATTTTGCATCCAAATTGGGATACAGTTCTTTAAGATCAGAACTATCATCTAGATCACTCTTCTCATCAGAGCGAATGTTTTTCTTTTCATTTAGGTCATTCATCATTTTATCTCCTGAATTCTCAGTCATCTATACTAGTCAGTTTTTTCTATTAGGGAATCATAAAATCTGATCAAACCACGAATTATTGTCTTAATATCGGATTTTGATCGTATGATTAAATCCTTCAAATAGTATTCATCTTCCATATCAGAATTCCATAACGTGTTTAAATCTTGTATTTTGTCAATAAGCGAATTGTAATAACTCCTCGTTATTGGTTTTGATTCACACACCTTTCCTTCAAAATTCTTCAGTAACGTGTTAAAACTATGGAACTCACCCTTTTCTAACTGAAAAAACAAGGATATATTCTCTTTTGAACGTCTGAATTTAACTCTAAATATATCTATGATAAAATTTTTTAGCATTTTTTTGATAAGATGCCCAATTATAGGATACATTTCTAATTGAAATGCGCCGTTGATCTGCATTTCAAGATCCTTATATGTTTCGTCAGGATAGTTATGGATTACTAAATACTTGATCCCCGAGATCGGCTTAATGTATTCCCTATTTATCTCTAATTTGTTAATAACTTTTGAGTATTTCCTTAAAAATCGTATGCTTTCGTAGTTAAGTGTTTTTCTTATAACCTCGTGAAGCATTTTGAAGATTCGCTGATTTTTCATAGTATCTAAAGGATCCAGCGTTGATAACAAGTCTAAAACAGATTCTCGGTATAGTCTTTTATTATAAAATGCTTTTGCAAAATTAATATCGTTGTAATTACAATTTAAAGCCGGAAAGTGTTTTCTTACAAAAAGTTCCCATTGTGTCCCGAAATCGTCATAATCTAAGACCATTAAGACTAATTGCTCTAAAAAGCCTTTATACTCTTTATAATTATGAATCCCTAGACTCTCTTTCTCAAGATTTAGTCTGAACTTCTCGGACATATAAAATAAACTCGCAAATGGGATTAGTGATAGCCATTATAAAATTTCTCCACATACATTTATAAATGTCACTATTAAATGAATCTTTATCTATTTAAATCTCGAAGGAGGTATCTTTCCATTCCTAATCTCTATTCAATATTCAAAGATTCAGATAGAATGAACAACGTCGCAAGCAGAGGATTCATACCAATTTAGATTTAATCAAATAATCTTCTAGATAAATATAAGAGCATGCAATCTAAAGAAAATACTAAATTTGCATTTTAAAGGAAAGAAAATCTAAAAAGAAAAAAACTCAAAAAAGTAGTAGAAAAAATAGACTATTTGATAAATTGTCTATTGATTAATCACTTAAACCTTCAATATCCTTGTAGCAGTCTTCTGGATAAAAGTTATTTTCATCCTTGCTATGATTTGGATACCATATTTGTGCGAAAAACTTGTTTTTCTTTGCTATTTCATCATAATTCCATGGGGGTGCTAAACATTCAGGACACCAAATCCCTGCTTTTATTACGGTATAGGGTTTTGCGTCAAACTCATGTCCAAAGGCGCATTTCCAGTGTAATGTCTCGTATAAATCTCCAGACCATTCTGTTGACAATAATGTTCCCCCTCTAAATTCTGCCGCCTCCCGTAAGTCATTAACAGCCAACTGATCTTTACTCTCATCATATCCGTGATCTAATCTATGCCATTTGGGTTCTGGATCCATCTGCGGCATATCAACATCCCAGTCGGGAATATTCTCAAACGCTTTATATGAACCAAAAAAGGCGGAGATACGCATATCGTTTCGGTTATTATACCAACCTAGGGTGCCATCAGGTCTTTCTGCCATCTTTTTTAAACGCTTATATGTTTGATTTTCAACTAAATTCTTGAACGGTTTGACTTTTTTGCATAGCTTTGCTACCAATTTCATATACCAAGGCATATTATCATGCACACGTTGGATATAATCGTCCAAGGTATCATTCCAATTGTGAATATAATCATTAAGTACATGAGAATCTTCAAAATACTGCATATGAAAATTACGCAAGGCAAACCACTGACGTTCCATGATGTTATGATAATCTAAGCCTATCATATCGAAGGTAATTCTCATAAACTCAAAAAATGTTATTCTACATGAGGGACCACCGCCCATATTATATGCTCGTCTCCAGAAATCCGAATCATCTGGGATATCTAGTGCATTTACTAAACCTCTTCCTGCATCTTCAGCAGTATTATTTTCCATAAAAGAATCTAGCGGTTGATGGAACATAATGGGATCTTGTAAACTCATGATATCTGGTATCATTATGAACGTCTGTCGAAGAGAGGCCCAATGTTTTATATTTGATTCCATCAATGCACGTTCCCCCCTGATTTTAGTAGTCGCGTAGAAATCAAACACACTGGGTTTCATGGGATCTCCTATTCGTCCGACATGGATACTCTGTAACCGGTCACCTGTTTCTGCAACGGATCCGACGTAAATGAATTTGATATGTTCAGCCCCATTAGGCTGAGATTCAATTGCTTTAATTATATGTTTTATTGCGCCTGTATTTACCGCTTTTGCCATTTTCGGGTTTCTATCAGCAGCGGGAGAAATAAACGCCATTGGACATAACACCCAATCTATTCCTTTACATGCCTCTTCAACATCATTATAACTGGTTGCGTCACCCCAGACTATCTTAAATCCATTATTCTCGACAATACCTTTACCCTCTATTGAAGTGATACCTGCTTTCTTCTCATATGGTTTGAAGAGTGTTTTATTTTTCTTTGAAGGCCTTTGCAGAAGCACAATGTTGTATTTACGGTTTCCTTGTTCGTCTTTTCGATTCCATAGTTGCTTGAATGCTTCAAAACCCATACTACCCGAAGCACCAGCTAAAAAAACGCTTTCTTTTTCCATTTTACATCAATTTGTCTTGATTTTTTTAAATTTGCTTGAAATAACTAAAATAGCTTAATTAAATCATAATTTCATTCTTATAACTTGGTTATGCTTGTCATTGCAACCTACAAAATTCTCTTCATGAGTGGAAAAAATAAATTAATTAATTAGTGAATTAATTATTTAATTAATGACTTCAAATCTAAAGAAAAGATTTTACTTTATCCAAGGTATTAATTCCAATTTTGAATTCACGGGCGACTTTCAAACGATTGATTCCGACTCAGCAGTTACAAAGGATAAATTTATAGAATTATTAAGTAAGTTACCAGTTCCACCAGAAGATATCAATAAGAATGAAGAATTATGTGCACCTCACATTGGATTTTCAAATAATGATCCTTGGTTTATGATTGCTAGGAATGGTCTAACTGAATGGAGCGTTATTTACGATACAGATGTTTACAAGAACTTTACCGAAGATAATGTTATCCATGATTTTAAAACTCTAAGAAAAGTCTTAGATTTTATTTGGGAAAAATAGATATTTGGAGAATATAGATATTTGAAGAATATAATTTCTCAAAATCGTTTTTTGAGAAACGTTGGTAATACAAATATCGTATTAAACCCCAAAAGGAAGAACCCTACATAAGTTGAAAGTGGATCGAACATATTGAGTCCCATATGTATTGCAATACCCAGTAATCCGGAGAATATCCATATAAAAATCCTGAATCCAATTAACGTCTTCAATTTTTTACTCGGTTTTTGTTGATATAACACAATTTCTGGCAATAACGACACGTTTACCAGGCTTATAACGATCCAGACGATCCTTAAATTACTAAAGAATGCATTTAATGCACTTAATAATATAAATACAGACATAAGTAAAAGAATAATCCAGTTCAACAGCAGAATTTGCTTAACATGTACTTTTTTCTCTTGAAAATTTTGAATAAAACCACTATTCTTTTTTGAATATAAGAGTAAAATCAAATTGGTGCTCGCAAACGCCAGCCACAGCATATTCTCTGAAAGCGTATTTTCTGACTGAAATGGGATCAGAAATAACCAATATGCAAATAAATAGAAGATCCCCGCCGCTGGGAAAAATTCCATATTAAACAGATTGTTGTGAATCTTCTTATTTTCTTCAGTTTCTGGACTAAAATAAATAAGCATAGGAATCAGAATTGCCGTAAACACTAAATGATTTAATGGAAGTGCCCACGTAGCACCCCATTGGAATAGCATAAGAGCAGAGAAAATAATGGATCCTACATGTAGAGAATGGCTAAAATTCGTATTGTCTTTTCTTGATGCATATAGGATTGTTATGATACTCGGCACAATTAATCCACCTGCAACAAGTATCCAAATTGAGGATAACATAATTGGTACTGTCTCTGTTCTCAACCAACCAGCACTTAACCCTCCATTCTGACCCGGAATGGTGATACCGGCATTTATCAATCTTCGAATATATAAATATAGGATCAATTCAACGGCTATTTCGATCGCAAGAAAAACGTATATTAGAAATTTCTTCAGCAGTAACGTAAATACATGAAATCTTGCAATACGTGGAATTAAAGGTACATAAAAAAGCATAATCACAATTGCAAGCACCAAGAAGCTGAGTATTAAAGGGTCGTTGAGATCAAAATCACTCCAGACTAATAAATTATTAAAAACCCAAGGAAGCACGATTAATTGAAATAATATGAGTGCGTATAATATCCCACGTCCAAAGATGTCCGAAGAATCATTTCTATTCATATCAGTTGTTTTCTTAGATTCTGTCATTTTAGACCAACTCCATTTCAAATGTTTTAATTGTAGGATGTTCTGAATCGAGGCGTTTGGGAACCTTAAATCTATATTCTCTGTATTCGTGAGTTGAATTTGATACGCTTACTCTTAAAAAGTAGTCTACACCCTCCGTGCCCATTGATGGTTTAGGCTGCCATGTTTGTCCTATCTGAAGTGGTAAAATAAATGGAACTCGAGCATTTGGAATTGATTCAGTTAAATTGTTAGTTATTGTATAATTGGCACCACCTGCTAAATTATATTCATCGAAACTAAACTCCGCTCCCAGATTCCATATAGGTGTTGAATATGACGGATCTCGTAACCCATCTTCGTTCAAATCATAGGTATAGTTTGCTATTTTATTATCTGCTAAGGTAATTCGACGATATCCAAGATATCCTTGGTAATCATCCCAAACATGAGAATCTGTGAGTTTATATGGACGTGCATTTTTCGCCGCACTCGTTGTAATTATCATTTTCGTAACGTCAGTGTCGGGTGCTTCTATTCCGACGTTATCTGGTGTATGACACGCGTCATCAAAATATTCTATTTCCATTGTGGTTAGCGATGTCTTCATCAGATTTAGAAAGTTATTTAGGGCTTTATCACCATCCATAACCATATCATAATGATTATGTCCTTGAAGGACTGCTGTGCCACCATATTTCAACATAGCGTCCATAATAGATGCAGAATAACCTTGGCTTTGTCGTCCCAACACATCTATTAGAGGAATATGACACGTTACAAATAATGGATTTTCCGGTGCATATTTTTTGATGCTTTGCGTTACCCAATTAACCGTCTGACCCTTTAACATTGTTGCCGTATTTATTTGTAAAAATCTAGCACCCATCCAATCAATGTTGCTATATATAGGCCCAAAATAATAATCCCATAATCCCAAATTTGAATGATCATGATTGCCGTTAGCCATTATTATAGGAATCCCAAGATTTTTGTAATAATCATATGAACGAAGATATTCTATCGGCCAATCATCAGGAGCATTCGTTATATCTCCTGTGCCGATAATAACATCTGGTGCCCAGATGGAAATCGATTCTGCTAATGCCTTCATCTTTAAGTAATTGCTCCATTCACCAGAGCTATCCGTAGCGGTATGTACATCCGTTATTTGTATCATTGAGAATTGGTCTGATATCTTTGCTGGTTCGGAAGGGGTTGCATCATCTTCATGTGGAACATAAATTGCATTAGCTTCAGAAAGAACAAATGACCCAGTTTTCAGATTACCCAATATAGTTTCACCAATATGGGCTCCTGGTTCGGTAGATAAATCTGATACTGTTGTTAAATCAATATTGTATCCAACATAAAGGTCATATAAGCAAGCATCCACTTGTAGCGGAATTGACACCTTCATTTCGATTGCATTTCTAGAGAGAATGCTTGAATCACCGATCCCTATACTAACATACGGATTCGCGCATTTAGAAATTGATTTTATCTCTAATTCTATGAGAGAACAATTATCGATCATAGAATGGCTGATAGCAACATCCCATTTCGATTTATCGAGCCAAGCATTTGGCACATTTACTTCAGCTGGATCGCTACCAATATATATAGATTCCGTATTCAATATAGGTGATGACGCTCCAGTTCCATCACTTGCCGAAAAACATAATGGTGTGCCTAATCGGGGTGATATTAAATAAGCTTTAGCCAGAAAAAAATTAATAGAAAGAACAGTAATGATCAGAGTAGAACAGCATACAATGCTAATCATAAAGCTGATCGCTTTTTTCGAATATTTACGCATAAGAATTATATATTTATTCTCTATATTATATTCTCCCTATATATATCTTTGAAAATTACGTTGTTGTTAAGTTCAGTAATCTTTTAACTTAAGTTCTTCGAGAATTTCATCTGGGATTTCGGGTTTTTCTTCCAATTGTATTGGATTCTCAATAAAGTCTATCATCTTCTCGGCAGAACGCTGTCCATAGAATCCATCAGCAATTCTATCGTCCCAAGATACCACAAGATCCAATACATCTCGCACCACAATCTCGTTTTTTTCATTGACCACGGCTCGTTTTGTATACGAACTTATACTTAAAAATAACGACGCATTTCCCCATTCAAAAAGATGATGATGAGGTCCTAATGGCATGCCGACGCTACCCATGTTAGTAATAAAAGCACTACAATAAAGTGGATCCGTTTCTATCATACTTGCGGGAGCAAGATTATGTTTGTCGAGAAACTTAAAAACCTCCACGGCAGCTCTGAGCAGGAAACCTGGCAATTTACCAAACATATTAACGTCCTTATCTCCATGGTACTCCTCTGTCCTTGCTTGATTGAGTTCATCATATAACTTATCAGTTACCGTAAATATGGTTTCAAATGGAGAAAACGACATCTTCACGGTAGATTCTTTTCCTCGGTCTTTATACTGTTTCTTTGCAACAAATGCAAAATTCAATTCATTCCTTTGATATAATTTCGTTCCTTCACAGAATCTATTCAGTTGCGGTCTTAAAGCGAATGTCCTCACTACTGCGGTCAGTATTACATTAAACATAGTCACTTTCTTCTTCAGACGCGTTCTTAATTCTTCGACGTATTTAATGGTGTCGGTGACATCTACATGAAAAGGAATAAAAATCGTAGATTCCGTACGATTAGTCATCAAATAAGGTGATAAGCGTCTAAATGCGGGTACCTTTTTCAGCAGTGTACCATCTGGTCTTTTAAATAAAGGCATTTCATTTCACTTCTCCCATCTATCTTGTTAATTATATATCTCTGCATTGTTTGTTATATAATTTATTGATGATGATTTATTGATGATGATTTATTGATTGAATTTATTGATGTTGATATTGTATGAAAATTTTAAGATTACAACTTCCTCGAAAGCTTGTTGATATTTTTAACTTGTCTAATATGTTTAGCGATGTTGAAAGAATTGAAATCATAAATGCGTATCAATATGATAAGAAAAACTTCTTTGCAATGCAGAGAATTATGTTTGCCGAGGGTTTTCTTTCTAATATTGATGATATTAAACTCGGGGAATTAATGACGGAAAAGTTTGATGCAACCGATTTCGAGCTAATGGAACGACATAATAACACAATTCTATGCACAATGAAACAGAAACGTGAATCAGGATTCTGGAAAATACTTGAGCCAGGTCCATGGGCTTTTGTATTTCCTATCATTGTTGATCAAACCTCAATATTAGCGACAATATTTACTAGTCAAGAATATGTGGACAGCTTGAAAAAGATATTACGTCAATTAGGGTTAAAAGCAGAGAGCTACGACGTCTTAGCTCAAAGTACAATTAGTGCATTAAATCAGATAGGTATGGCGAATATACCAGTTCCCGATTTCACAGAAAGACAAATTGAAATCTCATCATTTGCTGCCCAAAACGGGTATTTCCAAACACCAAAAAATATTACAGCAAAGGATATAGCATCCAAATATAATATAAGTGTTTCAGCGGTCAATGAACATTTGCGTAAAGCCGAACATAAGGCAATGACATATTTCTTTGGCAAACAAAGATAAAAAAAGTGGGAAATCGGGGCTTCGAACCCCGGACCTCGGGTTGTCTTAGCGCTATCTGGGGCACCCAACAAACGGTTACATTTTTTACCCCATGATCGTCATATAAGACCCGCGCTATAACCAGGCTAAGCTAATCTCCCGATTATGATTGAGATAAATTATCTTAATTATGGATAAAATTAAAATTTTTTTAATCTTTTTGATTTTCATGTTTTATATAGATTAGCAAATAAAATGTTTTATTGCCTATCGGCAACAAAAAAATATAAAGAACTTGGGTAAAATATTAAATAAAGTCGGATATTTGTAATGGAAAAGAATGGGAATAAGGAAAACTATTTCACATTGCCATTTCAGTTTATATTTATGAAAATAGATAACATTTCAAATATCCAGTGAATTAGATAATTCAAACTATATGAGGATACTAAAATGTCAGAGATGATTAATGATACGCTTCAGAATGTCTACAACAGGCTATCTCAAATGGGAAAAAATATTTCGGCGCTTCAGAGTAAGATTGAAGAGTTAAATAAAAACTTAGATACTAGAGTCAATAAACTCTCCAATACAATAACATCTATGGCCGAAAACTCGAAAAAAGAGGGAGAAGCGTTTAAATTTATTCTGGACAACATTGGAAAGAAATTCTTATCAGAAATAGAAAAGCTACAATCCGATATTGGTTTAAAAGATTTGACTGAATTAATTAACAAATTAAAAGAAATTGCGAAAGCGAGTGAAGAAACTCTTCAGCCCGAATATGTTAGCAGTATATTAGCCGAGGTTCTTGATGGTGTTAAAGGTTTAACTGGAACTCTTAAAGAAGGAGGAGAGGGTGGAGAGGAAGGAGAAGCTTGAAAGAAACAGAATAAGTCTCTTCTTATTAAAAGAATACATGTAAAAATACATGCAAAAATATATGCAAAAATAAACTTAAGGTAGAAGAATATGGCTGCAAATCCGTTAGAAAATCAAATTGTACAACAATTAAATAATATTGTCCAATATATGGACGGCGTAAATGCTCAGATCAATACTATGATAACAAACCTTGATAAAATGAGTAAACAATTCGCAGAAGGTATGGCATCCCTTAGCGAAAATATGCGCCTTATTATCGAAGTTATTAAAAAACAGCGCAGTAATATTGGGGAAACGCTTGACGAAATGTCCAATGATATTAATTCCAAAATAACCGAATTATGGGAAGAAAAAACACTGGAATCTATTGGTTCAGAGGAACTCGAAGCTATTTCAAAAATTAAGGAACTGAATGCGCTTGTATCTGAGAACTTATATATGCAACAACTAATGTCTGTAATCCAAAGCGTCAGAGAAATGGTTGGAAGAGCGTTAGCAATTAAAGCAAAGAAGCAGACATAAAAATTTTCGATTATTTCATTTTCATTATTTTATATGCGTTAATTGTTTTCTAAATTCTCCTTAAACTTGCATTAAAACTGCATTAAAACTAAACAACAAGATAGAGTTTTTGATCTCAAATGATTTGTGCAATTTATGTTGACTTTGATGGGTGTCTTTCGGATGAATTACCTGGTGTATTCATGGATTTAGAAATTATTCAATATATCAGGAACATGAATGATAAAGCCCAAAAAGATGATGCCATTCCGTTTATTGCAATTAATTCTGGGAGACCTCAGCCTTTCATTGAGGCTCATGCCCAAACGATGGGAATAAATCATTTCTCCGTATTTGAGAACGGAGTTGGTATTTTTCGGTTTAGATCCAGTGAGATGGAAATGGTCATTGAGCCCAAAATCACACATGATATGATCCTCGGATTTAACGACTTAACTGAAAAAATATCTAAACGGTTTAAAGTTGAAAAACAACCTGGGAAAGAATATTCTCTGACCTTTCTTCTCCCGAAAAACCATCCAAAATTAATCGAAATTGAGAAATATGGAATGGAAATAATAACAGAAAATAATCTTCCCCTCTATATTGAACGCGGATTAAATTTTATTAATATTAACATAAACGGAATTACGAAAGGTACGGGTTTACGCCTCGCAGCAATAAATGAGGGACTAAACCTCGATGAGATTGCTATGATCGGTGATAGTGGTGGGGATTGGAATGCAATGAAACTTAGCGGTTTTAGTGCATGTCCAAATAATGCACGGGAACAAATTAAGAAAAAGGTAGACTATGTCTCTCCTTATAACTTAAGCAAAGGCACAATAGATATAATCGAACAAATACTTGAGAAAAATAAATAATTATGAAAATAAATGCACTCGCTAGCGGCAGCGCTCGCTAGCGTCATCATCCTTCATTCTTATCAAACTTAGTAATAACACCGATTCTGACCTTTTTTGTCAGATTCTTATTTCGTAGGATCATTAATTCTCTTACTTCGCGTAATGCATCTGTTTCATCTAAACCATATTTGTTATGCAATTTCGATTTAGAACACGTATATTTCAGTAATTTGTATAAAGGCTTTGAAAATGTCTTGCCCATTCCACTGATATGTGTCGACATTTCCAATAAATCCAGACTTCCATCATCCCAACCTCCAAAAAAACCAGTTAGTGGAAAGTAAACAAAGAAAGCAATAAACAATAAGAAAAGAATTGCTGGTATGATTGCAATGATTGTATTCACCACTTGAATCATTGGAGTAAAAACGAATGTTACGTAGATGTATCCTAATAAAACACAAGTTGCAGAAGCAAATATAGGTGATAAAAATGCCTGTACAAATGGAATCCGCAATTTTAATACTTTCTTTTGGAGATATAAATATTGTAAAAAAATTTTAGTTAGGATCCCGGGCAATTCTGCACATGGAAGCATCCATATAACCGCAGTAATACCAAATTTATCCGGCAATTGTAGTACTGGAATTAAAATGATCCATGCGACAAGTGACAATGTCGTCTCCACAATATTGGTAAATGCTTGAAAATTAACGTGACCCGTGCTAGAAATCACATTCATAGCTATATTATTATACGGTTGTTGGATCTCACGTATGACTCGTGGTAGAATAAAGGGAATAGCAAGAATCTGATATTCTATATTGAATGCAATGAATGCAGGTTCTAGGACCATTGTGACGACGGAGATAAGAGCAATCATAAGAAATTGAATTAATCCCGTATATCTCCATGCTTGTCCGACATAATACTTTGCCAGTTCCCTCTTATCGTTGAAAAAAGCCTCACTAATTGAGCCCCCAAGGCTAATATTCCATCCCATAAGCCCACTGAATGTCCCAGCAATATCAAATAACGCTTTAAATGTTGTATACTGAGGTACAAAACGTAACCAAAGGAGTAATTCAACATAAGTAACAATCCCCCAAATCATACTTGGTAAGCCACTACGAATCCCCCAACTTAGACATTCTTTAAATAGTTTTGAATCAAAATCGTGCCGAAAACATGTTCGAACGGTAAATCCATAATCTTTCATGACTTTCTGGAAATAATATGCTGATAAAAGAGTTGCAACGAAATCATCTACATAAAATCCAATGCTCGCACCGATCGCAATCCCCATGATTTCTCCTATTTCAGGATGATTTATCCCATAGTATCTGCCCCACAATACGAAGCCAATCTCGGTTATCTTTTGAAATACTTGCCCAGAGATAAATCCGAGTATTGCGGTCTTATTATATTGCTGTAATGTATCTAATACTCCTCTAAATACGCCTAACATCCCCGGATATTCTGTTGTAGAAAAGATGAGTAGGATCCAAATAGCATAAGCCAATTCATTGTGTGGTACGATAAAAAGCGCATAAATTGAAATAAAGGTCGTTTGGATTAATCCAGTAAACATCTGATACCAAATAAAATACTGAATATACTCGACCATTTTTTCTGGATCTTTGACATTGGATTCACCGATAAATCGATTCATCATATTCGCTGTTCCTAAATTGAACGCTTCAATCATGAGTGCGAAGATTCCAGTTGCAACAGCACGATAACCCAGTGGTTCCGGATATGGATATAGAAATTGTATTAAATAACTAAGAAAAACAAGTCCGATCACCATTTCAATAAGCGTTAAAGGTAATTTATAGAAAAATCCTCCGAGAGGTCGATGAAACCCTATATTGCTCCATAATTCTTTTTCAGACAAGGATCCTACGCCCACAATATCTGAATCTTCCGAGAATTCTCCCTCTTGCGGCTCGAATTCTTCATTTGATTCTATATTTACCTTGTCACTAGGCATTACTTCTATATTCTTTTCAAAAAATTAAATAATTTGGGAAATTAATGTTTTTCCGAAAATAATTACCAATTTATATGATTTTAAGATTTTCCAATTCTCTAACTGAATCGGCTTTCCATCGAATTGTACGATGATCTACGTATTCCGCGCGTTTTTTGTTGAAAATCTTTAATAATTGATAGAACCACTTGAATCTTACAGAAAACGTATTTTCTTTTCTGTATCGTTTTTCTAATGTGACTGGCGTATTTATTGTATAGGGTTCGATTTTTGACATATTTTTAATAGATATCTTGATTTTTTTCTCTAATAATGCATAGACTTCGTTAAACGGTAGCGATTCTGCCGATTCTAATCCCGTTCCGTTTTTGACAACGGCGCTAACGATATTTGGTATAAGATCTTCTGCTTCATTACATGCTTTATCATCGCCGGATATAAAAATTGTAGGCACACCCAGTTCACCTGCCAAAGCTGCCCTCAAACCAAATTCTCCGATTTCCATTTCATTTAATTTGTAATACTCGATAGTTCTTGAACTCATCGTATGTGCCAAATTAGCATTAGGAGTACCCGCCATTGCGTGTTGTCCGACAAACGCGAGCGCTTCTATATGATTTTCCATAAAAAAATCTTGCATAGAAAATCTTTTCTTTGATTTATGCGGAATATAGGTTTCTATTGGCTTCAATTTTTCAGGAATGATACCACCACTGCCATGACCATCCCAAATATGGATTTGTATGTTGTCGTCTAAATCATTAATTCCGTCTATAACTGCATTCAATTCTTGAGTCAATAGCTCTTTTGCTTTCTCGTTTTCTATTCCCTTTTCCCGAGTCTGCTTAAATTTAGTAACGCCAGCTACGCCTTCCAAATCGGTTAAAATAAATAGATTCCTAAGCATTTTTGAATCCTCTTTTAAATCCTTTTTGTTGAATCTTATTCAATGTGGCTCCACTTTCTCTTCACTTCTATTACTTATTGCAATCTGTTTTCTATATCGAGTTACAATTAGAAACGCAATCAAGATTAAAATTAATGATAATAATGTAATCACAAAATTCAATACAGTAGGAATATCATAATTCACAGAAGTGGTGAAATCAGTCCTGACGACTATCTTGCCGTCCACAATATCAAAAAAAGTTAGCACAAATATCATTGATGCTTTAATACCGTTCATTAAGAAGCCGATGGTTATAGCTAAGACAATCACAAACAAGTAAGTCCATAACTTTGGCAGATCCTTAAACCCCCGAGTCCGCATGGAAATAAATCGTAAAAGGGAAATTAACCAAAATCCTAAGATTGCACTACCGCCTAATAATCCCAAAATATTCTGATAATCTGGCAAGATCATACCAAAAACAATTGTCCCGAAAAATAATAGCATTGAATATCGTAGATACTTGATAGAGATGATATCTGTTTTCTGCGTCTCTTGACTTTTCTCCACATTCTTATTAATCTTGTTTATCTGAATAATTAACCAGATACTCATCTGTATTGCTAAAGATAATAATAAGAAGCCAAAATAGTCAAAAATCAAATTTAAGTTAAAATTAATCAAGTTGTATGTAGAAATAAATCCTGAGAGACCTAAGAAAAATCCAAATCCCGTTAGAATAAACAAGAGAAAACGCTTATCTTTAATAACCACCTTAAAGAGTGCTATAAAGTCTGTTCTTTTATCGCTATTTGGTTGTGAGATGTTCTGGGTTGTTTCTATATTTCTATTTTTTTCTAGTTCATGCAATTTTGGTTCTGGTTTCATCAATATTGCCGCCGAACTAATCATAAAGATGGACACTACAAAGGTTAATAAGAAATCTGAATATAATAAGGAGAACATACCTATTGACCCCACTAATGCTACAGTGATACCCACTTTAGTTAATTCGAAAATACTCTTTGGAATGTAATGTATAATAATCACCGCCACTATTGATGTTAAAAGAGCGCAATTCAAAAACGCCGCAACCGTATCCAAATAAAATGTTTCTATTGTAGAAACCAGAGAGGAAACAAAGAATAAGTTTGAGATTATTGCAACTAAAATTAAAAGAAATGAAAGGATTTTCTTTACTAAGATTCTTCTTGCATTTTCTGTTTCCTCTTTGCGAATTTTTAGGAATTGTTTAATGATAAAATAAACGACGATAAGAGAAGCCAAACACATACCCGCAATCTCCAATAATATTAAAAGGTTAGACTGTAGAAGAAACTGACTATATGTGAATGCAGAATAAAGAACTGCGAACGTGTGTTGTAAATAATATGAAAACATCCAAACAACCCATACTCCTATTATCATACCCGATAGATATGGTCGAGCTCGTGATCTTGTTCGATCTTGAACGCACTCTCTCTCGTTTTCTAAATTATCTTCATCATCTTTGACGGATTCCTTTGTTAATGAGCTTTTTAGACTTAATCCCAAGATCAACACGACACTAATAATGCTCACCGAAGTGAGAATGAGATATACATATCGAGGGTTAAACATATTGATTTGACGCGTCTGATAATATTCCCGGGATACCAACTCTATTATACTAGGAAATTTGGGAGTGAATCCAATATTGTCTGTGATGTTTACCTCAATACAATCCCACATCCACCAATAGACACCTTTAAACCAAGGAGCAGTCCAAATCTTTGAATTAAAGAGTGAGCGATATATATCTTGTAATTCGTAAACATCTTGATTTAGGTTAAATTTGTTGTCGTTTGGGACCATATTTGCACCATCTCTGGCTTGTGCTCCAAACTCTGCAAATAGTATAGGTTTGTTTAATTTCTTTGCAAATAGGTCAAACCTATCATAAAAGCCATTCCAAACTTTAGTTAATTGTTCGACCTCAGGGTCATATTCCATTGTAAAAGGAAACCAACTATCTAAACTGATAATGTCCATTATATCCCACCATGTAACATACCAAAACGAATCATGATTTGCAGCGTAAGTTAATAATCCATCATATACCAAACGTATTTCTGCTACCATCTCACGAACCTTATCCTCTCTCACTTGCATCGTGCCCATTTCACATCCAATCGAGAATATTTCAACACCTGAATCGTTAGCGACATCCGCCAGATGAACAATAAAGTCACTATATTCCTCAAACCATTCGTCAGATGCGTTGATATATGAACGCCATTGATCTGTTTTTGTATCTAACATGGGTTTAAACAAGATTTTAAGACCGATAGAATGTGCATATTCAAAATATTCTGTTAAATTTGCATCAGTATCACTCCAAGGTCCCGACTCGATCTCGGTAGCAGTTAGATTGTCTTGCAACCACCATACATT
This sequence comes from Promethearchaeota archaeon, assembly GCA_014729055.1. Lineage (GTDB taxonomy): Archaea > Asgardarchaeota > Lokiarchaeia > Sigyniarchaeales > Promethearchaeaceae > WJKO01. The sequence continues at coordinate 19,713 of WJKO01000187.1, forward strand.
GGTCGCAACCCATTCGATGTTATTTTCTTTCATACTATCGAGTTCTGAAAATACTTCGGTTGAATTATATGAATAAGAACCCCAAGTTGTAAAACTCATCCCCTTTTGAAAGGGTATCTCTTCATAAGTTTCAATTTCTTTCGGATATTTATCCAAAATAGTCACAATACTCCAGATAGATACAACAACATTGAATATCATAAGTGCTGCGAATAAAACATATTTCGAGGAAGGTTTCATCTTCTTATCAAATTTAGTTTTGGTTTAAAGGAATAAAATTTTATTGTTCCTTTTGGAATGTTTTTTTTATAATCAAAAATTAAAATAATAATAATGGGATCTCTTACAAATTTCAGTGTAATCCCGATTCTTGGACTCAGTTTTTTGGTTTTTCGTATCTGGATATGTGAATATAAACTTAAGAACGCACTAGAATTTAGAAGACGTTACTTCTCCCGCGTGTTAGTGTTATATTTTTGCATAGCCTTAATATATAATTTTAAAAACATGGTATTCAATATAATTTGTATTTGGTCGATTCCATTCCTGATATTTGCTACAGTTGGATGGGATACGAGATTTTTAAAACAATGGAAAAAAAATGAAATAGAATCTTGGAAAGCGGTTCGATATTCATTATTGCTAGAAAGAATTACGCTTCACTTACCTATGTTGGTAGTATCCTTATGGTTATGTATTGAAAATTTCAACGGTTTTTTAACGGGGTATACTACTATTGAGAATGGTTTTCAAGCGGTGATTTATCTAATTTTTGCAACTATAATTGTTTATACCCCATATTTAGTATTAGATGTTAGGTTCTCGGAAAAAAGAGGATGGCCTATTGGCAAGAACCTAGCTCTATTGGCAATCATCCCGTGGTCATTGGTCTATTTATTATGCATACATCGTTTCTTTTTCGTGTGAATTTCAATTGAATCAATATTCTCCCCATCCTAATTTTATAAAATGGTTAGACAAAATTATAAATTAAGTCTAATGCGTAATTATCTCTGCAATTCTTATCATCAATCGAAATTTCTAAACCTTTTTATTTTTACTTTTACTAAAAATCAATAAGGAAGTTAAAATGGAAGCTAAAGAGAGACAAGTAATAGATATTTTGGAAAACATTAAAGGAATTAATAATAAACATGTTAAAAATTTGGAATATTCTGAGAATATTGAATACTCTGATGACAAATCTGAGACGGCTTTAAATGTTGAGAAGAAAGAAACTGAAAGCAACAAAAAAGAAGAGACTTCAAAAAACAATAATGTAAAAGGGAAAGAAAAGAAAAAAGTCAAGAAAAAGAAGAAAAAACAACAAAAATTGAAAAAACAACAATTGAAACAAAGAAAAAAGAAAAAGAAACTAACAAAGCCACCTGGCGCAAAAGAAGCCAGATATCAATTTACACTTTATATTATACTATGGTTAATATATTTCCTTGTCTCTATATTACTGCCATTAGCATTGTTCTTTTTATACTTTCTGGAAGTGCTAAAACCTTATGTTTGGGATATATTAAACCCAGGTAATTGGGACAAATGGTGGTATCATCTTATTTATCAGTTTGATCTTAGTAGGACAGCACCAGTTTTGCAGAATCCGTTAAGTCTATTCATCGTGCTTTCAAGTCCTTTAGTATTTACTGGTCTCTACTTATTTAAGATGTTTATGTATGCTCTTATTATGAAGATCTATTACTGGATATTTAATAAGATTGAACCTAGAAAAGAGATGACTAACGCACCCCCTTGGGGGAAAACCGCTAACCAAGTAATGATGTATCACACTCGAAACTTCCTATTAAAGATTATAAAATGGGAATTTATAAAGAGTCCATTTCCTTGGTTATTGAATTGGATGTATAATTTTGTTGGTTCTAACTCAATAGGTAAAGGTACTACATTCGAAGATAGTTACGTTAGCACCGAATATTTAGAAACAGGTGAAAATGTATATCATGGATATGGAACCGTAACAACCGCTCATTTAGTCGAAGGAAGTTATGGGGCACTGACTTTACAAAAAATTAAACTGAAAGATAATGCTTGTATAGGATCTCGCTGCGCTGTTCCACCAGGTGCTGAGTTTGGAGAGAATTCGCAGCTTCTATGGTACAGTGGAGTGATCAAATATCAAAAAGTAAGGGATAAGAAAAATTATTGGGGCTTACCCGCTGGAAGATTGAGTCGAGGTCGTTATAAGAGGTTACTACAATTTCCCGATGAAATTTTAAAAAAAGAAAAAGAGAAAAGAAATGCCGCTAAACGAAAGAAAAAAGCGGAACAAGCGAAGAAAGAAGAAAAAGCAAAGAAAGAAATACAAACCAAGAAAAAAGACGAACAAACAAAAAACCCCCAAGAATCTAAACCAGCAAATGCAGAAACAAAATAGAAAAATAAAACCAAAAAATTACGAGGTAAAATGTTATGTCAATGAGACCTGTTTCATTAGAAGGTGGACCTGCCACCACAAATGCTTTAATTAAGAACCGATATATTATATTTCATTTTATTATGATTTGGATAACTGCACTCTGGCCTTTATGGTCAATAATAACTCATATACCGGCTTATTACCGTAATGCCGTGAAATTCGTACTTATGCTACCATTACATGCCCTTGCTTGGTATTTTGAGTGGTTGCTAGTTGCAATTTTTGTGACGAAGGCATTTTTGATTGTAGTGAATATCATTCATAAACCAAAAGAAGGTTATTTTCCACGAGATCCAAAGAATAAAGATTATCAATTCTGGTGTATCCGCTCTGTTATTAAAAAGTTTGCACTGTATATCTGTCATCATTTCCCATTACCATGGATAGATATTTTAGCATTTAAATTATTTGGTGTAAAAGCGCCATGGCAGACGGGATTGTTTGATGCATGGGTTGATACTGAATTTATTGAAATCGGTGAAAACACCATAATCGGTCAAGGATCGTTAACAATGAGTTCGATGATAACCAGAGATTATCTAATTATCCAGAAAATAACCATTGGAGATAATTGTGTTATAGGTGGTTATTCGGTATTATCTCCAGGATCTAAGGTAGGAAATAATGTTGTATTGGGCACACATTCTGCAACAAGCGTCGGTCAAGAATTAGAGTCGAATTGGGTATATTTAGGTGTGCCAGCTAGAAAATATAAGAAGAATGAATATCAATCTGATGAAATATCAAAAGATGAAAAGAAGAGAACAACGAAGAAGTACATCAAACAGTATCTCACGATTGATGATCTTGAAGAAATTGAACGAAAAGAAAAATTGATGCAGAAAGGAGACGAAGCGGACGA
>WJKO01000188.1 GCA_014729055.1 Promethearchaeota archaeon
ATATAATTGACTACAAATTATCGGAAACTTATGATTTTTTTAGAGATTAAAAATAAGATAAATATATGTTAAAAATTGATCTTTCTAAATGCACAAAATGTGGTGCTTGCGAGCGAACTTGTCCTGCATTTGTGATTGAGTTTAATAAAGAAACTGGACCAGTCGAAAAGTATCCCGAGACTTGTATAATATGTGGGCATTGTGTTGCAGTCTGTCCGGTAGATGCAATTGTTCACGAAAAGATGGATATGGATGATTTTAAACCAATAAAAGATCCTGAAATCAATTATGAACAATTGATGCATTTAATTCGAAATCGACGTAGCATCCGTCGTTATAAAAAAGAACCTATAAAAGAAGAAGACATGAAAAAGATTATTGATGCAGTTCGATACATTCCCACTGCCGAAAATAACCAAGAATTGAAATACTTGGTGATTAATGATCAAGATCAGCTCATGGAAATTAAACGGAAGATGGCGGGTATAATGAAGTTCGCGTCTACATTATTAAAAATATTCTTTTTTATCAAACCAATTCTCCCTAAGAGTCTTAAAAGTACCGTAAAACTTCAAAATGAACGGTGGCAGAATGGTGGAGAGAATGGAAAAGAAGACCCATTTTTAAGAAATGCGCGAACTTTACTAATAATTTATGCTAAGAAGAAAAGCACTCTATCGCTTTGGGATGCTGGTATAGCGTCCTATAATATCGAGTTAATCTGTGAGACTTTAGGAATCGGTAGTGTTTGGAATGGCGTCCACGCAATTATGTCTGGCATTTTTAGAAAACTCAAAAAATTATCCTTAGTACCAAAAGGACATAAAATCGTTGCGACTATCGGACTAGGTTATCCAAAGACTACATTTCATAAAACTATAAATCGAAAAGCATTACGTTGGAAAATAAAATAAAGATATTTCGGATTTTTATTCTCTTATTAGAGGAATCCGTGCGCTTTGTACCATTCCCCAGATTCTTTAACCAACGATTCAATCGTATAACTTGGTGTCCAATTTAACAATTCTTCTGCTTTTTTTCTACTGACACTCCAACCAGATGCCGCTCCTTCTGTCATTTTTGTTTTACTTAAGAATGGGGGTTTTCTTATAATTCTCCCGAAGAAAGACATTAAAGCACCCGCAAAGATTGCTAGCTTTGGCGGGATCGCGATAGTTTTTAATGGTTCATTTCTATCAAACACAACCCTTCCAATAACTTCTTGAAGTTCACCCCACTCTATCGGCTCTCCTGTGGTAAAATAGAAAACTTCTCCATTGGCTTGTTCATTTAACACCATTTGATAGATTCCACTACAGATATCTTGCACTGCTGCAATGCTATAATAGTGTGGTTCTTTACCAACTATCAATTTTCTTCCTTTCTTGGGGATCTTATACAAATCTAAAGATGGCATGTCACCAGGACCTAAAACAACTGGAGGACGGACAATGCAAAGCGTCTTTATTTTATTAAAATAGGGTTTAATTTCTTGTTCCATCCTTCTTTTGGATGCTCCATATTGATCACCGTCCAAGATTCTATAGGGTTCTTCTTCCGTTAGTTGTTCTCCCGTCTTGCTTGGACCCGCTGCTGCCGCAGATGATGTTAAAATTAATCGTTTAATATTTGGATTGACTTCAATCACTGCTTCGCATACATTGATATTGCCATCAACATTATGCTGGTCATAATCTGCTTGATTAAATCCTTTAATAGATCCCGCAAGGCTAATAATCGCGTCTTTGCCAACAAAATTATCTTTTAATGTATCGATATATCTTGTGTCTCCATATACTAATTCGATACCGTCTAAGCCTGGATTCAAATCCTTCATCAGAGTTAGGTCACTGGTCTTTCTCACCATAGCGAACACTTCTTCGCCTTTTTCCAATAAGAGTTTACATAAGTGAGATCCTATAAATCCATTTGCTCCTGTCACTAAAATTTTCATTTTGATTCACAAGATAAGTTGTTTTCCAAAATTTATAAAAATAGATTTTTTTAATTAAATACAAGAAAGGATGAAAAATGAATAAACGAAATAATAACGATAATGCCGAGGAAACTTCTGAGGTAAATAACCAAGACTTTGATATTGATTCAAAGAATATTATTGTTTTAATGATTTTTGTTTGTATCCCTTATGCTCTCTTTGGTATGAATTTTATGGGGATTGATAGAACGGATTTTAATTATATTCTTTTTTGTTTTGGTATCACGTTCATCAGCCTTTTTCTCATCCCTTTATTTTTCAATCATGTCTTTTGGAAATATCCTGGAAACACTCTTGGATCTCAATTAGGAAATAAAAAGCTGGGCATAATTATATTGCTGATTAGTTTAATTGCAATTCCAGCCATGTATATTGGATCCGCTGACCCAGATTTGCAAAATACATATCCACTCGCTCAAGAATGGTTTAAAAGCTTTGAAACCAACCCTCAATGGGTTATGTTTTTTTTTTATGAATTATCCTATGCTTTGCTTTATTATATTCCTTACGAGTTTTTCTGGCGGGGATTTGTGCAATTAGGATTGTCTAAGTCATGGGGGGATGTAAATAAATCTAAAGGTATGTGGAAAAGCATACTATTAGTAACGGTTATTACCACAATATTGCACGCAACAAAGCCAATCTCAGAGATAATAGGGGCGGCTTTAGTGGGAATACTCTTCGGTTATTTAGCGGAGAAAACAAAATCATGGTATTATATATTCGGAATTCATTGCTTCATCGGTATATTAACCGATGTATTCTGCGGCTTGAGGATTCTCGGATTGATTGCATAAATTGAATAGATTGAATAACAACAATTATATATTTGACTAAGATATTTGATAGGAGATTAATTGATAGATGAACAAAATATTGATAACGGGTTCCAACGGATTTATTGGCTCACATTTAACTCGGGAGATCCTATTTAAGACTAACTATGAAATAAGGGCAATGGTTTTAAAGGGAACTTCAGAAGAATCTATCCGCAATATTATAGATGAATTTGAGACCGACAATCCAGAGAGATCAGCATCTAAGCGAATTAAAATTATATATGCGGATCTTTTAAATAAAAAAACATTAGAAGCTGCATGTGAAAATATAGATGTTGTTGTCCATCTCGCGGGGTTGGTAAGTGAATGGGGTCCGAAAGATGCATTCTTTTCGCTGATTGTAGAAGGAACGCAAAAACTATTAGATGCGGCATCGGACAACAACGTTAAGCGTTTTATTTATATGAGTTCTTTAACAGTGCACGATTTAAATGGGCATTATTATAACGACGAGAACACTCCAAGAGATATGGAATTTTTTCCATACGGTGTTGCTAAGAAAAAGGCCGAAGATTTGGTCACTGCTTGGGGAAGTAAAGGGAATCAAAGAGATTATGCATTAATAAGACCAGGGTTCATAATTTATGGTCCCGGAGATAAAAATTCATTTATTAGGGCTTTGGATTCAATGATTGAAGGTCAATTTGGCTTCATTAATGGGGGTAAATCATTAATTTCTTTCGTATATGTTGAAAACCTCGTATATGGCATTAGGTTACTTGTGCAAGCAGATTCAATTGACGGTCCTTATATAATACTGGACGGAAATAAAACGTGGAAAGAATTTGTACAAGTCTGGGTTAACCGTGTCGGTCATAAAATGCCTATAGCAAACGTCCCATTCATAGTGTTATTTCCATTTATCTGGATCCTTGAGAACCTTTATAAACTATTTAACGTCAAAAAGCCCCCAATACTAACATTATATAGTATAAGAATACCGAGGAAACATTTAGCTTTTACATCAGACAAAATCAAAAAGGAATTAGGTTATAAGCCAGTAGTGCCCTTCCAAGAAACTATAAAACTGACGTTGGAATATCTTGCGGATGAATATTCAAAAGATATTGATATAAAGATATAGATATAATGATCTAATCAATAAAATAAAAAAAGAAAGAATAAGCAACTACTAGTTTTAATGACGGAAAACTCTTTTACCGCAGAATACAAGACTAATTCCAAGTTCATCGGACTTTTCAATGCTAAGATTATCCCGTATTGATCCGCCAGGATTCAATATTGCCTTACAGCCAACTTCTGCGGCTGCCTCGAGTCCATCAGGAAATGGAAAGAAAGAATCAGTACCCATTACACTATCTTTCAAATCATGACCAAATTCTTCAGCTTTTTGGGCTGCGAGTTTTACAACGTGAACTCTGCTTTGCTGACCTGCTCCAATACCTATTGTATATACTCCCGTGCTATATTCTTTAGCAAATACGGCGGAATTACTCTTAGCCCATTTACAAGCTTTATATGCAAATATTAAGGCATATTTTTCTGAATCCGAAACTGGTCGTTTACTTTTTACATCCCATTCTTTTATTACATCCCTTGTGTCATAATCTTGTACCAACATACCCCCTAAAGTGCTACGCAATTCTGGTCGGCTATAGAAATCTTCTTTGTAATTATAAAAATTCGGAAGTGTGAGGATCCGCATATTCTTCTTCTTTTTAAGAATTTTTAATGCATTTTCTTCGTAATCTGGGGCAATAATGACCTCAACGAACATGTTTTTGTCATTAATTAGAAAGTCAGCTGTTTCCTCTTTCAATGTTTTATTAAATCCATAAATTCCACCAAATGCTGATAATGGATCACAACTTAATGCATGTTTTGTTGCTTCTAATTGAGTTTTAAAATCAATTGCAACTCCATTGGGTGTTGTATGTTTAAAGATAGAACATACATAGTTATCTGGACCAAATTCCAGTAATGTCTGAACACATGCATCAATATCAAGAAAATTATTAAACGAAATCTTTTTGCCATGAATCTGTTTAAAACTATCTATCCCTATTTTTGCATTCATATCTCTATAAAATGCAGCATCTTGATCCCAATTCTCTCCATATCTACAATCTTGCACTTTTTTATAAGCACGGTATAAAAATTCGGGCATTTTAGCATCCGGGTTTATTAAATTATCGAGATATTGTGCTATTGTTCCATCATATCGGGACATTGTCTCAAAAACGTGTTGTGCTAATCTTTGTCTTGTTTCAAGTGTTGTATCACCATTATTCTTTCTTAATTCCTCTAAGACGTTATTATACTGCATGGCATCTGCAATAACCGTGACATTGTGATAATTCTTTGCAGCTGCACGAATCATAGTAGGTCCGCCTATATCAATCATTTCTAGATTATCCTTTGTGGTATTTTCCTCGTTTTTAATCGCGTCCCAAAAAGGATAAAGATTACACACAACCATATCAATAGGAGGGACATCGTAAGATTTCGCATCCTCAATGTCCTTTTCCAGTTCTTGACGCATCAAAATACCACCCTCTATTCTTGGGTGTAAGGTTTTAACGCGCCCGTCAAACATTTCAGGGGAATTTGTATATTTCGAAACCTTAATAATTTTAATTCCATTCTTCTCTAAGATTCTACCCGTTCCACCTGTGGACAAAATCTCAACTCCAAACTCCTCTTGAAGGGCTTTAGCAAAATCAACAATCCCACTTTTATCAAATACACTCACGAGTGCTCTTTTTATTTTAGCCATATCAATCTATCATCTTTTATTAATGGTTTAATAACATTGTTATGATTTTTATTATGTTATATATATAATCAATATCACAACACTCTTATAAGATTAATCATGACAATTTCATAATCTTTAAAAAAGACAAAAGTCATTCTAAACTAGTATGGATACAGGTATGGAACAAGTTGTTATATCTTATACAAGCAAGCCTGGAAAGGGGGGAAGACATTATTTTTTCACGATCCCGAAATTATTCATAGATAATAATATCATAGACCCTGATCAGACCTATAAGATTAATGCAAAAAAGATCATTGATAAGGATGAGGAACTTACCCAAAAACAATTAACAATGATTTCTGTTGTTAATAGTACCGAAAATCTCACAAAAGATGATTTAAAGAGCAATTTCAACGAGAATAATTTTAAAAACACTTATACTCCTAAATTTGAAGAGATATATTTCTTTGCGAAACCTGCCAAAGCAGGAGATCATTACTCATTTACGATCCCAAAAATCTTCATTCAAAATTACTTGATTCTCCTAGATCAGACGTATAGAATTGAACCAGAATTAATAGCTGTTGAAGACTTGAGACTAAGAAATAAACTAATCAAGTATGTGAAAGACAGCGGTGCCAGTAAATTAGATTTTGATTCTATTTTAGCATTACTCGAATGATTTATTCTTCATTGGGTTTATTCGATTTATCTTTTTTTGGAATAAAGCTTGAAACTATCTTGTTTACATTGTCACCAAGATTGGAAACCACAGATTTAGGAGAACTTCCAAATAACTTTACTATATTTGCTATAATGAGCATAGATTCGCTTAAATCTTTTAAAGCATTTCGTAGCTCGTGAGTTTCATCTTTAAGCCCTGATGTTTCAATTGTCAATTTATTCATCGTTTGATTTAATTTATTCGTGAATTCTGCTAACTCTGCGGTTGTATCCCTTAATGCTAGTGTTGTTTCACTTAACTTTTCCACATTTTCACTAACTTTTCCGCTTGAATCTGCAATCTTGTCGGTTCCAAAAGGCATATTCCTTAAAAGGAAGTGATGTGAATTAAATTTTTTTCTGCTTTAAAAATAACACGCCAATATTATGTGATAGTGAATTAATTATGATTGTTAATTCGAATTTGTCATCTTTACTTAATGTAGAAAATCTAAGTTCCAAAATAATACAAATCTATGGAGAAGCTGCTACTGGTAAAAGTACACTTGCTATGTCTTTAAGTAAACTTTTAAACATGCGAAAATCAGACTATATGTTTTGGATTGACACAGAACGCAAATTTTCCGCTAAAAAATATGAAACCTTAGATCTTGAGTCTAAAGAGCCTAAAGAACCAATTGATCGAAGACAACCTTTTGTAACACAATTAAGTACATTAAAACAACAAGAAAATGCAATTAAAACAATTATAAATAGTAATTCCGACACTAATCCAATTTTTCCAGTCGGCATGATTGTTATAGATACATTTTCTAACCTTTTAAGGAAGAAATTTAATGATTTATCCTATACGAAATATGTTAATCTTACAAAAGATTTCATTAAAAATCAAATTAATCCATTACTAAGATTTCAGAATAAAACTGATTGCTATCTTATCTTCGTTCATCAAGTTACTTATGTACCCGATATTGGAAACCTTCCTTTCCTTCACCGAGTGTTCTCTCAAATAGAGTCTGCTTGGATTGAATTATCAAAAGACAGAGAGAACAATGAATTAAATATGGAAATAAGAAATAACAATCAAAGAGTTGAAACAACATTTGAAATTTCTCAGAAAGGACTCATTTTCCAACCCGTTTCTTAAACAGCTCCAAAGTCATTTCTTAACTTGTTTCTTAACGTGTTCCTATAACCCTTATAACGTCTTTTCGAGGATTTATCGCTACTACTCGATTCCATTTATGATGATCCGAAGTGAGGCTTTTCCCTTCTACAATTAAAGATACTCGCATACTAGGCGGCATTTTAAATGTTTTTTTAACCAACTTCTTAACTTCTCCCACCGTTACGTTTGGATCAGTACTAATATCTATCTGTCGAGTCCCTCGATTATCAACAGAAAAGGAACCCATCAGTTTAAATGTATAATTTGTCATTTTTCATCCTTCTAATAAGTTATCTAATTTCTTTCTTCTAATTTTCTTCTCTAAATTAATTTTATTTCCCTAATTTTTCTCTATTTGCTTATGTCTCAATTCTATCCATTTCTTTTGATTTCTCTATCTCTGTTAACCATTGTACTTAAATAAATACCTATTAGCCAATACATGAGAGTAAATAGTCCCATCCATTGCTGAAGTGTATTATTTTCAATATTTAACAAAACTGCACCTAGAATAATTGCACCACCATATATAATGAGAAACTGATAAATTTTCGGCCAGTCTGCCTTAATAATTATTTTTCTAATAAGAACAAACATCATAAAAAATGCACCAATTCCGAAACCACCAAACGCAACATCAGCAGCTACATCATGTACATGTTTTAGAAAATCGTCTTTCGTAAATAACGCTACTATCATCAACCCTATTGAACCTACAATACACGAAAATGTTGATAGATATGAAAATAAGGCAAAATCCGGCATCAGTTTTCTATGAATATAAAGACAATGAGGAATAAATAAAATTCCAGTTAAAGTTCCGCCTACAATAAAAAACCAACATCCCACAGGATTTACAGCAATCCAACCCATATCGCTGATGTAATTGTCTAAAATAGAATACCCCCCTGGAAAAAATAATTGAGAAAGCAAACATCCACTCCAGAAGATTAACATAACCACAAAGAAGTATTTACGATGGGTTTCTCGATCGGCATTACCGGTTAGAATTTTGGTCAAATTACTCATTGATAAATATTTCATTTTATATCTATAAAACTTATTTAAAATCTTTAAAGTTGTTTTATGTCAAATTTGATCAAGTTTGATCAAAAAAACATAACCTTAATCAGATTGCTGGATATATTCCTCATTAGGTAAATAATTGTATAAATTGTTTACTCCCATGCATGCCGTGTGAACCAATTGGTGATGGCTATTGTATGGCAAAATTAGTTCGTGTGACTCGTCACGACTTCAAATCTGTG
>WJKO01000871.1 GCA_014729055.1 Promethearchaeota archaeon
CGGATCTGGTGATCGAGTCGACCGACGGCACGTACTGGCCGGTGGAGGTGCAGCGGGAGGTGTCGCAGCGGGTGCTGGAGAAGTTGAACAAGGTGCTGGCCCTGGGAAATGGCCAGTTGGCGGTGATCGTCTTCAACAGGCAGAGTCGCGAGCGGCTGGAGGCGCTCCTGAGGGAGGAGGCAGCGCGCCGGAAGCTGAGGCCGGGTACCATCCTGCTCACGAGCCTGGAAGCGATGGAGGCGCAGGCGGGGTGGGATTGGGTTCCCATCCGCACCACACACTGGTGAGTAGAGGGGGGATAGTCGTGGGTCTAGGACATGGGTGTGTGGAGTTGATTGCTGTACTATTGATCAACTTGGGATAGACAGGTCTTGGTCTGGCGTAGTTTGGGTTGCTCATTGGCAGGTATGATAGACATACTGGTGGATGGAGCAACTCAGCATTTTGAGCTAGGGTATTTCTTACATCTTGATCATTCATCGAGCTCGCGAATAAGCCTTTGCGTTGTCTCTATGCTCGGATCATGTATCTGTTTCTGTATTGTCTCTGCATTTGCTAAGAGGACTTTGGCCTCGGCGCAGTTCCCGGCTAAAGCTGCTAACTCTCCCAAGATCTGTAATGCCGTTGCTTTACCCCAAGCATAACCTGTCGCCTTGGCTAACTCTAGGGCTGTCTGTGCTCTATCTCGCGCATCCTTGTTCTGATGCAGCATCAAGTATGCACGAGCTTGACAGTTGCATATGCTTACTTGAGGGATAACATAGTGGAACTGTTGGGCGATATTCAAAGCTGAAGCTAGATTCGCTAGAGCTTCCTCCAATTCACCAAAAGAGATCGAAATCTTGGCGATGCCAAGCAAAACGAGAGCGATTTGCTCTTGTACACCAAAGCTTCGAGCAAGCTCTAACGCCCTTGTATAATGCTGGCTTGCCAATGCAGTCTGTTGGCGAACAAGTGCGATGTCGCCAAGCAGCCTTTCGCAATGAACCAGTGAGTCTTGCCAATCCCGTTCCTCGCATATCGCTATGTTACGTTCTGTATGCTCAAGACTCTGCTCAATTCGACCAGTTGTCAGTAGAAAAGTGCCATACTCAACTCCGAGCACGGAGAACAGCCCTAACTCTTCAGGATCTTCCGACCATTCTAGAGAGTTGGCCTCTTGATAGCTCTGTTCGGCGAGAGCGAATTCTCCTCTGAGGAAGGCAAGCCAACCTAATGTAGCAAGACAATTACACTCCCACAGTTTAGCTTCTGACAAGCGAGAGAATCTCAGCCCGTCTCTTGCAGCGATGTAGGCTTCGTTCAATCTGCCCATGGTTGCTTTAGCTTGGGCAAGTCCATAACAGACTATTGCAAGGGTCTTGTGATCCAGAGACCCAGAATGTTCTTCTACGGCCTGTTCCCAGAAGGCTAAGGCCTCAGATAGTCGACCGAGTTTATACAGGGCATAGCCAATCTCGGTGATCAAGAATGATCTAGCTTTGGGATCTGTAACTAGTGGCTGTCTTGTCAGGTCACGTTCAGGGAAGAACTCACGCAAGAAGGATATCTCAAACTCATAGGCACCGAACCAGTACCCAATCTCCCATCGATCTACACGCACCCAGTTCTCGCAAATCTGCAATGCAGCTTCATCAAAAAGCTCCGCTCGGCAGGTGTAGATTACTGAGTCGAAAAACGGTGTTAAGTCTCGAAGTCTAACGGGCTGATCGGGAATTGGAAACTGTGAGAAGAATTCACGTAACTGTAGATTGACTTGTCGTTTGAGGCTGGGATTAATCGAAATCTGATCGTAGAAGTACTCTCTTATTATCGGGTGAAGCGTATATTGTAGGCCATCCTGAGGATGGGATTCACGAATAATCAAACCTCGTTGCTCGAGATTCCTCAATATGCTGCGTAATCCAAAGGGATTCACTGTTGAAAGAGATTCCAGCAGCGGATTCGTCTCAAGCAGTTTCTGCTGAAAGGCCACTGATTCAAAGGTCTTATGCGCGACTGGTCGTCGAAAGGCAGAAAGCATTAATATAGCTGCTCTTTGTACATCTGTTAATCGCGCATCATAAGCCTTAAGTATTTGATTGACCTTGGTCTCTTCACTTGTGGCCAGAGGAGGGATCTCTGATGCATTCTGAGACTGCCCATCGAAGTACTCATTGAGATATCCAGCTAATAGGGAAAGGCTCAGGGCATGCCCGCCATACTCACGAGACAGTTGGCATAAGTTCTTTGTGTCTCCTTTTATCCCCCGCTGGCGGAGGTATTCCGCGCCGTCGCTATCGGAAAAGTAATCAACCTGCAAACTTCTATAGGAAATGCCGTCTAGGGGTCTTATGTCTGCTAACGGGACTCTGGAAGTTATCAATACAAAACTTTGATGAAGCTTCGGATCCGCACAGAGCTCCAGCAGATTACGAAAAGCTCGATCCTCTAGTCGGCCAAAGTCGTCATTAGCATTTTCGGTTTTCTGCATAACTTCTAGACCATCAAGTACAATTATGAACTTTCCTGCTGCCAAGAGCGCAGCAAATTGCTGAATTCTCGCCCAAGGTGAGGAGATCTTAGATGTCCGGAACTTCCCATTAGTAAGATAGGATAGAATAGCTTCTAGAAACTGATCAAGGCTCGGTTGATAGTAGAACGACCACCAAAAGAACCCATCAGGCTCAATTCTACGGTCAGAAAATTCATCAAACCAGCGGCGTGCCAGAGTTGATTTGCCAACTCCACCCCATCCAATTAGACCTACAACTCGCGTGTTTTCATCTCTCCAAAGCTGTGTGAGTAAATCCAATTCTCGTTTTCTGTTAGCCCAAAATGTCTCTGGAGGCCGTGCATGGCAAAAAACAGGGGGAATGGGTAACGAGGCTAGCAGAGGACGGACAGCGAAAATATCGCTTTGTCTATGCGTTGGTGCCAGTCTATTATAAGAAGATTCTGGCTGACTAGAATCCTTCAGTATTTGCGAGACAAATTGTGTGCCAGGTGCAGCTAGGCGAACTGTCCGACAACCTTCCTTGTAAGCAAAGTCGATATCCCGTCCAGCTCCAACAGCGTCATAGAATCCTCGGGAAAACTCTATAGCTGCCTTATCGCTGATCGCCCCATCCATTGCAATGGTAAATGGCACTCCAAGAGAGGTTAGCTGACCTTGAGAAACCGAATAGCATGCATTCAGTACAACACACTTGATTGGAGGACTATATGCTCTAAGCAAACCCGCCAACGCTTGTTGGGGAACAATCTGTTTCTCGCCAAGCTCGTTTTCGAGTATAAGTCCTGCTCCTATGCCATGACCAGAGATATGGACTATCTGATAATCTTCGTTGAGTAATGCACGCCTGAGATCGTGAATGGTAGTGGCATGACACATCGTCAGTGATATACTATCTCGACAGTGACTGAGCTTAATGGATTGGCGAATTGCTCTATCTTCCTCTCCAACACGTAATTGACTTGTATCTCTAGGGTTTGCAAACACTACAAGAACCTTGGTTTGGGGATTGTACATTTAGAGAAACTCCTGCCATTCGATCAGTTGTAAAAGCTGCCATCATTGATGTTCGCTGTATCTTCTACCAAAAGTATAGATGAACTCTGAGAGAAGTCAACTGTTTCACCAACCGGGCTTTCGCAGCGAATCGAAAATCCTATCCACCTCTATGTACGCCGGTTCGGCGCTGCCAAGCCCTTACATTTAGCGAGCCGCAGACAGGTTACGGGCTTCGAAAAATGAGGCTGCGAAATTGCCGCCCCACGGGTTATACGAATTCTTAGCACATATTGGCGACAAGGTTGCGCGATAGGTACAGATCTGGGGGGTGCCGATTTGACCCGCTGCGAAAGCCCCAAGCTGCCAATTGGAAGCGAATGGATGAAACAACCTACTTTATCGAGCTGTCCAATTGCTGGTGGATTCTTGGACTGGCCTCCAAAAAGGGGAAACGGAAAAGATCTGTACGAATCCGTGGCACTCTAGCGACGCAACAGCATTTGACTAGATCGCCTGTTTTACCTCGCTATTCTAGGACAATGGGGTTGGCTTGGAGCACGGGACATCTCCTGCCTGATTACCACGGCCGCGGCGTGGTAGAGTTACCACGTGAAGAGGTCCGAATATCGGTTCTGGTCAGCGATACGCGTCATTCCTCAGACCAATAGCATAATTCCCAGAGCGGTCCAGTTCTCACCCGCAGATGTTGAGATCGAGATTGTGGTTACGGCTGAAGCCTTTGATGGTGGCAAAGTCGTGAGTAGTTCCTAGGTCATTGAGTGGGAAGTGCTTGTGTCTTCTCTCATCTGTTTTGGCACAAGGTGAAGTGAAACCTGGGCATGGTTCAGAACTCCAGAGAGTTAGATTGACACTTTTTGGCACTCCAGAGAGCTGTCGGGGAGAAGCAACGCGAAATAGCCAGTGTTCGCCTCGTCTGGCAGAATAGAATGGGTCTCTGCAAGCATCTCGTCAACAGTCTTGGGCGCTAAGCCCAATAGCGTGAGCACATCATCTGGGACATCCAGTCCGACCAATTGCGCAGGGCTATGACCCTCCCGTTTGCCGCGCTCAAAGGGATGCACGTTATGCAGGAAACGAAAACACCTCCAGACACCCTTGGTCCGTGTGCTTACGTCCGTCCAGCACGGGACGCAGCAAGCTGTTGACACATTCTGCCAGCATACTGCCACGCCACGAAAGGTCCAAGATCTGGCTCAAGGCATCCCAGGCTTGCCAGAGCTGCTGTGGTCCCAGCAGAGAGAGCGTCTCATCCAAGCTCTTTTCCCACAGAGCATACCGGGTTTGTTGTTCAGCTATGGGCAACGGTCGGCGTTTCTCGTCTGCTTCGATCTGCCAGATACAAGACAGGGCACGAATCGCAGAGGTTCCCCATCGTCCAATCAGAGGGGAAAGCGCTTCGACCAGGACGGGGTAGTAACTGAAAAGGCTCTCAGCCCAATTGACCAAGTTGCTGCTCAACTTTTCGTAGATGCGACCATCCCACGTCTGCAACCACTCGCCAATGCTGCGCAAGGACTCAGCGCCTGCTATTGGGTCTCGCATCTCCCCGCTTTCCAAGTCGATCAGCGCAAACTGGTTATCCACCTGCCGAGCCAGCTTCTGGAAGACATCGCAGCACGCGATCTCCTCCTCTGCGTCCGTGTTCAGATCCTCCCAGGCTGTGAAATGCTGCTTCAGCCGTCCAGGAGTGGTAGCTCGGTCGAACTTGTCTACCCGCTCTTCAACCTTCTCCAGCGCAGTGTACGCTCGCTTCTCCAGGCGAGTGGCGTGTCCCCACAATGGACGCAGCAAGTCGTCCCAATCCAACTGATGCACGGTGATATCTGCCTCCTTGACCCCAGCTTCCAAGGCCTTTCCCGCATCACTGGCAAACTGAGGAGCGTCAGGAGTATCCAACAAGGTGCAGCCCCACGTATCCCCGTCACTCACCGGTTGTCGGGTCAAGGCGTAGATGTACAACGAATCGTTGCCAACCACCAACAGGTTCGGCGACCCATTGGAGTAGATCTCGTCCCCCGACAACGTTTCATTCACCGCCGGTTGCCAGCTTTCGTTGACCGCTGCCGCGGCTTTCTCGACCTTCGCCAGCTCTCCATTAACCCAACTAGGCGACAGATCGGCATCCAGCATCTCCGCCAAGCAATACGAGACACCTCGTTGACTCACTCCGGCCCCCGTCAGCACGACGGCACTCCGCACCAGGCGATTCCGGTCCACATTGACCGTTCGCTCCTCCGGCTGCGGACCGTGAGGCCCGGGCTCCAATCCGTCGATCAAAATC
>WJKO01000189.1 GCA_014729055.1 Promethearchaeota archaeon
AAGAAATAAGATAATAGAATGACGATAAACTAAATAAAAACTGTATAATCATTTCAAAATTATGGTGGGAAAAAATGACTGATGATGTAAGCAATAAAATGGCATATTCATTTTATTTAGGATGTGTAATTCCGAACAGATATCCTATGGTAGAAAGGGCAACAAGAACTGTATTGGATGAATTGGGTGCAGAGCTGCGTGATATGAAGGGTGCGACTTGTTGTCCGGCACCCGGTGTATTCCGATCGTTTGATATTCCAACTTGGCTTGTTATAGGAGGTCGAAATTTAACCATTGCTGAAGATAACCAAGCAGATGTAGTTACTATGTGCAATGGGTGTTATGGCACATTACTAGAAGTTGAACATGCTTTAAAACATGAAGAAAAAAAAAGGAATTACGTAAATGAACATTTACAAAAGGTAGGCAGAAAGTTTAAAGGTTCAATCCATGTAAAACATCTTGCAGAAGTATTATATTATGATATAGGTCTTAAAAAAATCCAAGATGTTGCAATACATGATTTAGGATTAAAAGTTGCTGTTCATTATGGTTGCCATCTCTTAAAACCCTCAGCAATTAGACCATGGGATGGTGAATCTGAAGAACCACGCTTTTTTGATGAATTAGTCGAAGCTCTGGGTTGCGAAAGCGTTGATTATCGAGATAAGATGATGTGTTGTGGTGCTGGGGGTGGAGTACGATCCGCGGTTAAAGAAGTGTCCTTAGATTTTACGCGACATAAACTTGAGGAAATAAGAAAAGTTGGCGCAGATTGTATAGTAAATATGTGTCCTTTCTGTATGTTACAACTCGATCTTGGGCAAGTAGAAGTTAACGGAGTATTTAAAGATATTATTGGAGAACCATATAATATTCCCGTCTTTTACTATACACAGCTATTAGGTCTTTCTATGGGATTGAATCCAATAGATTTAGGATTAATTAAACAACATGATCTGAAAGGGGTTCCACCTTTTACAAGTCAAGAACCCGCATTGAGAAAGATCTTCAAGAAATTGGGCTATAATTACGATGAATTAGTTGAGCAAGCAAAAAATAAAAAATAATTATTTAAAAATTATTAAAGTAATAAACAAATCATATAAATCATAAAAGAGGATAAAGTAATGGCGGATGAAATAAAAATAGGCGTATATGTTTGCCATTGTGGTGTAAACATTGCCGGTGTAATAAATACAACCGAGGTAATGGAATTTGCAAAAACGCTTCCCCACGTAGCATTGGCCAAGGAATATAAGTTTATGTGCTCAGATAATGGTCAAGATTTAATTAAGCAAGATATTAAAGATGGTTTAATTAATAGAGTGGTAGTTGCAGCATGTTCTCCAAGAATGCATGAGCCAACTTTTAGAAGGACAGTATCAAGTGTTGGAATGAATCAATTCCTTTTTGCACAAGCAAATATACGAGAACATGCATCATGGGTCAACATGAAGGATCCAGAAGGGGCAACTCGGATTGCAAAAGACCATCTAAGGATGCAAGTGGCAAAAGTCGCGCAATTAGAACCATTAGAAACTCAAGTCGTACAAGTAACGCCAGCCTCCTTAATTATAGGAGGTGGTATAGCAGGAATGAATGCTGCTCTTGACCTAGCTGATCAAGGGTTTGATGTCTATCTAGTTGAGAAGGAACCAACCATTGGAGGACATATGGCTCAATTAGATAAAACCTTCCCGACCATGGATTGTTCTGCATGTATTTTGACACCAAAAATGGTGGATGTGAATCAACATCCAAAAATTCATTTAATGGCATATTCTGAAGTAGAAGACGTAGAAGGATATGTTGGTAATTTTACTGTTACTGTGCGGAAGAAATCAAAATATGTAGATTCCGAGAAATGTACCTCGTGTGGAGAATGTATTGAAAATTGTCCAGTTACTGCCCCAAATGAGTTTGATCTTGGATTAGCAAAAAGAAAAGCGGTATATATACCTTTTCCGCAAGCAGTTCCAGGTGTTCCCACGATTGATATGGACTCATGTATTAAATGTGGAATATGTGCGGATAAATCAGTATGTGAACCAGAAGCTATTGATTATGAGATGAAAGATGAACTCGTAGAAATTGAAGTCGGTACGATTATTGTTGCAACGGGTTATGATCCTTATGATCCAACTGAAATGAAAGAATATGCTTTTGAGAAATATGATAATGTAATCACAGGAATGCAGATGGAACGTTTATTATCATCTTATGGTCCAACACTTGGAAAACCAGTCAGACCATCTGATGGAACAGCACCTCATACATTAGCGTGGCTTCAATGTGTAGGTTCAAGAAACTTTCGTCCTGGTATGCATAATTATTGTTCAAGAGTGTGTTGTATGTATGCTATGAAACAAGCTCGGCAATATAAAGAAAAGCATCCTGATGCTAAAATTTACATATTCTATATGGATATTCGCGCTTTCGGCAAAGGATACGAGGAATTTTATGAAATTGCGTCCAGAGAATATGGTATAACCTTTGTTCGGGGTAGACTGGCAGAAGTATATGAAAGTCCTGACGATAAAAGTATTATCATTAGGGGTGAAGACACATTGATGCAAACTCCTATTGAACTTAAAGTGGATATGTTAGTATTATCCGTAGGTGTTGAAGCGAGACCTGATTCTGATAAAATAGCTCAATTATTAACGATACAGAAATCAGATGATGGCTTCTTTTTAGAAGCACATCCTAAATTGAGACCTGTTGATACCTTAACTGCCGGCATCTATGTAGCTGGAGTTGCCCAAGGACCTAAAGATATACCAGATGCCGTAGCCCAAGCAAAGGGTGCTGCCTCTGGAGCTGCTATACTTATGGCAAAAGGAGAAGTAGAAATTGAACCATATTACTCTGTTGTCGATGCAGCTAAATGTTCGGGATGTAAAGCATGCCAGAGTCAATGTCCTTTCGGTGCAATAGGATTTGATGAGCAAGCTAACATTGCTACGATCAATATTGCAAAATGTAAAGGATGTGGAACTTGTGCAGCAACATGTCCATGTCAAGCAATAAGTCAAAATCACTTCAAGGAACCTCAAATGGTTGCCATTATTAATGGCGTACTAAAGGATGGAGGGTTATATTAAATGGCGAAAACAGACGAAAAGACCGAAGGTAATTACAAACCAAAACCATTAGAAAAATGGGAACCTTTTATTTTAGGAATATTCTGTAATTGGTGTACGTATGCAGGTGCAGATCAAGCAGGAACATCGCGTATGCAAAGACCTGCCAATCTCCGCGTTATGAGGGTAATGTGCTCGGGGAGAGTTGAACCTCAGTGGGTAATGGAAGCTTTGAAACAAGGTGCTGATGGTGTATTAATATCTGGTTGTCATATCGGTGATTGCCATTACGTTGAAGGTAATTTTAAGACAGCACGGAGAATGCCTTTATTAATTAAAATGTTAGAACAGCTTGGTATTCATAAGGATAGAGTCAAATTTCAGTTTGTATCCGCAAGTGAAGGTGCCGAGTTGACTGAGATTGTTGACGAATTTGTTGCAGATCTAAAAAAGATAGGTCCCGGACCATTTAATAAGAAATTTAAAAAATAAAAATTACATAATTTTTTCAAAAAATATTTTATATAAAATAACTAAAGTATTAAAGAAGTATTCGAAAATATGAGGGAAAACTGAATGAAATTATATAAAGTACGAGTGAATGAATTCCTCTGTGATGGTTGTGGAGATTGTTACAGCGCATGCCCGATAAATGCATCATTAAAAAAAAAGTCAAGACTTAATGCAAATACTGCCGTAATCATTATAAAGCACGGAAAAGCTCAGCAAGGTGTGGACGGCTGCGATGGGTGCGGAGTATGTGTAGAAACTTGTCATAAAGAAGCAATCAAGATACAGCTAATAGAATAAACCGATTTAAGAATAAATCTATAGTAAAAAAACTAAAAATTGAGAGTGAATTAATCTATGTTTCCTAAAATTCATAAAGAACGTGATAAAAACCTATCAAGAGTCAAATTACAATTCTTAACGAATTCTGTGGCTCTGGAAGTAAATGAAGATGTTTGCCAAGGGTGCGGAATTTGTATCAAAGTATGCCCGAAACAAGCTATGGAACGAGGGCCAGTAGGGGATTCTAAGCGAAATAATAAAGAAGATGTGATTCCAACGCTTGTGGATCCAAAAGAATGTTCATATTGTGGACTTTGTTCCTATATGTGTCCATGGAATGCAATTACATTATATAAAGACGATGAAAAAGTAGAATTAGATGATCTTGATATCGTAAAGCATAATGCCGTACCTGAACTCGAAGTTACTATGAGAAAATGCAAGGACGGTGTAGAGGACGCAAAATCCTACCTTGAGGGAGAAATTGAATTTAAAACTGAAAATTGTGCTGGAGGTTGTAATACTTGTATTGAAGTATGTCCAACTGGTGCATTAACCTTAGAAAAACCAGATGCTCCTTGGGATAAGGGTCGAAAAATCATTGTCGATAAGGATAAATGTATCTACTGCGGTACATGCACAAACGCCTGTCCAGTATTTGATGCAATTAAATTAACCATAAAGGAAGTTAAAACGAAAGGAAAATATAATGAAATATTCTGGAATCCTGTTGTTGAACGGCTTAAGATTAGCAGGATGAGAGATGGAAAGAAAATAAATTAGAAAATTGGAGTTGTTAAAGATGGTATTAACTTTAAAATTAAAAAAGAAACTTGATCTTTATTTAGAAGCTGATAGCATTACACCTGATAATTGTGCTGGTAAATCTGTTGATGAAATAAAAAAGCTTGTCGTTTTTCTTGGGAATCGAAAAATGGGATTAGGTGAATTTTTTGATGTGAAGGGAAAAAGCGGAGATAAAGCGGAAGACACTAAAATAGTCATTGAAGGCAATTGTTCTTACGTCCAGAGAATAGGTGAGAAGATGTCGGCGGGTGAAATTGTCATAACAGGAGATTGCGGGATGCATGTAGGTAATACGATGACTGGAGGAAAAATACTAGTAGAAGGAAATGCCGATGATTGGGTAGGTGCAATGATGGATGGGGGCGAAATCACCGTTAATGGAGATGCCGGAAACCATTGCGCGGGGGCATACCGAGGCAATTGGGTAGGAATGAATGCAGGAAAAATTGTTGTAAAAGGTAAAATCGGTGTTGAAAGTGGTTCTTATATGAGAGCTACACGTTCAAGAAAGAAATATCCTATTTTAGAATGTGGTTCCGCTGACTTATATTTAGGAGTACACAATCATGGCGGTACTATTATCTGTCATGGGGATTGCGAAGGTAGAGCTGGTGCCGATATGGCACGTGGGCAGATATTTATCGATGGAAATTTAAAAGACGTTCTTCCTTCTTTCAAAAAGATTGACGATATTAGTGATGTCAAATCTCCTGCGGGGATCATCAAAGGATCCTACACACAATATCAAGGAGACTTTTGCGTTTCTAAGAAACCAGGCGCTCGTTTATACGTCAAAAAGAAATAAGATTCACCTTTTAATCTATATATACATTGTTTTTGTATTTCTTTATCTTATTTTAACATATTCTCAAATGAGCTATTTCTTTTGATAGCAATTTCACAATCGAAAAACATAAATTGTTACAAGGCATATTCTAATCAAATTCTATAAAATTCAAAGGTAAAAAATCATGAGTTATATACCTAAATATATTTTGAAAAGAATGTTGCCGAAGGATTGTATTAAAGCGGTTGATGATGGCGTTGAAATCACATTTTTAAACGTAATTTCACCAATAGCTATCGAAGAAATTCCCGATAATCCATTAGATTATATTGAATTCATCGTAGATGGAAAAGCAATACCAGACGATGTAGTAAAGAATGTAAAAATATCGATGGATGATGAAGTTGCAACTATAGATAATCTCAAACAATATATTGGAAGAACTATACCAGTAGGTGGAAAATTAATTATAAATCTACCTTTGGCGGATGTCTCTGCTGGTGAAGAACACGAATTTGATATTACATTGAAAACTGACAATCCTTTCAATATTAAAGTGAAAAGAAAGATTCAATAAAAACGTAAAATATGCAATAAATACGTAAAAAATTATATTTATATTATTTTTTAACCAGATCGGGTATATATTCTGTGATATTCTTCAAATAACTCATAGCATCCTCTTTCTTAAATTTGACGTCATTAAGCGGTACTTTATTCGTATTTATATATTCTAAGTAATCCTTAGCAGTAACCGCCAATAGAGCTCCGTATACTTCCTTTTTCTCATAATACTTAAAATCAACAAGCAACTTGAAATAATAGCATGTATCCTTCATTCTTGATTTAAATTCTTTTTCGGCGCTATAATCAGAGAAAATATACATGAAGACTAAAAGACTTGTACAAGAACCATGGAATAAATTCTGCCAAATAATTGTATTCTCAAGCTCTATTCTTCTTTGATCTTTCTTTGGACTAATCTCACCCGTTATTTCGTAATTAGGCGACTCTTTTCCCCATTCTTTTTTTTCTATCAAAGGATATTCATTGCCAATAATTTCTATTAAATGATTCTGGTTGGTTTTTTCGGAAAAGACTATAAATTCGAACGGAGTTAATTCAACATCTCTATAAGGTTTCTTTTTTTGGTCGTAATTCTGGATATAACAAATTTTGTTATCGTCTAGAATACTTCTAAAGATATAATTGTAATATTCTTGATCTGACATCTCTATCATCCCAGATTAATTTGTTTGTTTACATGTTTATATTGCCATGTTCGCTTTAATTATTTTCTATCTTAAAAGATAATCGAAACATCTATTAATTTCTGAATTCTTATTTGTACTGAGAATATCGTGGCAAATAAAAAGGATACATTTGAGTTGCTATCAAAAATAGTCGTAAACTTTTTAGATAGATTAGGGCAGCATGACAAATCGAATAAATCGGAAATTGATAGAGAATATCATCATATATATAATAATAACATAGATTATCCGTTTCTAATGCATTATGCGAAGGAAATCATTAGATATTGGAACAAATTGAATTATGTATTGAAGAAGACTCTGAGATCACTAAATTTGAAGATTGATAAAAAAGAAATGCCCCTTTTTTTATATATTACATATCGATGGAGTGAAGAGAACGCTAAACAATCTCACCTCGCTAAAGAGCTCGAAATAATTGCACCACATAAGTATTCTAAATATTCTCAAAATAAAATGCTGTTATATTATCAGCAACTTCAGACTTTTTCGTGGGATATTGCTTTGAAAAATAAGCAACTTCAAGAAAAATTTAGTATCCAATATGCCATTCCATCTTTTTTTATTCAAAAGTTAAGTAGAGTCATGCAAATTGATGAAATAAAGGAACAAGCTGTGTCTATGGATAATCAAGCAGTTAAGGGGTCTTTTTCGGTCAGAATTAATGCCCATAATACAACATTGGGCGAATTTATTTCCTATTTAGTAAAAAAGAAAATTAGATATACTAAAGATGAAAACTTCCAGTATGTTTTACATCTAAATAGGGAATATAAATCACAGATCATAGACTCTGAGTTTTATAGGGAAGCGAGAGTCGTCCTGCAAGATAAAGCTTCAATGCTTGTTGTAGAGTTATTAGAAAACGATCGTAATGATAATGATGGTATCAATATTTTAGCGGACTTATGTGCTGCCCCAGGTATGAAATCTATTTTATCTATTGAGAAATATAAGAATAGATGTATTGCATTCGATAAGGTGTGGAATCGATTATTAGATCTGAAACATCTGGGGGAGAAACACCTAAAAGACTCCGCTATACATCCTCTTATTATTAATTGTGATAGCACGCAACTGCCCATACGGAATTTATATAAATTTGATAATATTCTATTAGACGCACCTTGTACAGGGAGCGGTAACTTTTCAGCAAATCCAGAACTTAAATGGCGCCAAGGAGCGTCTTTTCTTAAGGAAAACATTCTATTACAGCAAAAACTGTTAAGAATCGCATTAAAAATAGTAAAAGATGATGGTGTTATTTTGTATTCAGTATGTAGCTTGTATCCTGAGGAAGGAGAAATGCAAATTCAAAGTCTAAATGATAAAATAGAATTTTATAGAATACCAAGCTGGTTAGATTCTCCTTATGGCATTAATCAAGAAGAAAATGAAAAAATCAAGGGTATCGGGAGGATGTTTCCTAAACAAAATGGAACGAATGGCTTTTTTTATGCAAAATTTAGAAAAAAGAAAATGACTGAGCTTTAAAAAAGAAAATGACTGAGCTTTAAATTAATATAGGAAAATACCAAATAATCATTGGGAAATCAAATGCAAAAAGCACAAGGTAAGATCAATACTCAAATATCAAAAACTCAACGCTTAAAGCTTTTTAATATCCAGCGCAGTTGTGTTTATGATGGTCCGGGAGTCCGTACAACAATCTTCTTCCAAGGATGTAATATGAGATGTATCTGGTGCCAAAATCCAGAAGGGCAATCATTTCTGACCGATACAATAGAGACTTGTGATTACTCAAATGAGGAAATACTGGACATAGTATTGAGAGATAAAAAATATTTTGAATCAACCAACGGCGGCGTAACCTTGAGTGGCGGTGAACCATTATTACAAAATGTAGATAATCTAATAGACTTATTAGAATTATTTAAAGAAGAAAACATATCGGTTGCTGTTGAAACATCACTTCATGCACCATGGGAAAACATCAAGAAGATTGCTCGCTATATTAGTCTCTTTCTTGTTGATCTTAAAGTAATAGGTGATGAAGAACTTCATAAGAAGTTAACGAGACAATCTAACACTCTAATTCATGATAATTTAAAAAAATTATTGGATTTAGATGTTAAAATTAAGTTACGTATGGTTATAGTGCCTGGATTAAATGATAGTGAAAAAAATATTAAAGACGCTTCTGAATTTTTAAAATCTATTGGTTTTAACGTAATAGAGTTGATGAAATTTCATAATATTTATGAAGATAAGTCAGAACGTTTAGGGGTTGAATTAACACATTTAGACATTTCCCCAGAGAAGAGTCTTTCCTCACTAAAGCATGCGGCTGAGTTATTTAATCAGAATGGTGTCAACGCGGAGAGTGCTGATCTAGCACCATCAGTTCCCAGAACACCTTTAACGGAACGTGTGAAATTTATTCAAAAAGAAATCCATGAATATCCGTATGGAATTTGTTTTGAGGAAGCCATACTTAAAGCCAAATACTATAAGAAGAATAAAGGTTTTGAGAAACCTACACCTATACATCGAGCAGAACGCTTAGCATATACTTTAGAAAACAAAAAAATAGTTATATATCCTAAGGAATTGTTAGTTGGAAACTTTACCAGTAAAAGAGTTGCAGGGCAAACTTGGCCCGAGTTTAACGGGGGAATTGGATGGAATTTGATTCTCTGGCAAATGAATTTTCAAAAACCGATGAGCTTTAAGAGTAAAATTAGAGAAAGGTGGGCATATTATTTAAAAGCTGCACACTATTGGTGTTTCCATGGCCGCAGTCTTATGTTTACCCTTTATCCTGTTGGATCTGAAGCATTATTATTAGCGGTATCACATATTTCAGAGATGGTTGCTGGATTTAATAATAATTTAGTTGGTATATCACATTATATTGAGAATTTTGAACGATTACTCAAACTAGGAACTACGGGCATTATAGAAGAACTTAGAAAGATACAGAAGGAAAAACCAGGAAATAATCAAGATTTTTATGAAGGATGTATTATAGCCCTTAAAGGATTGGAACAATTCGGGCAAAGATATGCGGATTATTTATTTAAATTAAGTAAGAAAGAATCTGATCCACAACGGCGTAAAGAATTAGAGAAAATGTCCAAAATCTGTGAACATGTTCCAAAATATCCAGCACGTACATTCCATGAAGCATTGCAGAGCATGTTATTTTTACACATTTCTCTCTGTTTGGAACAATATGAAAACGCAATTTCCTTTGGTCGACTTGATCAGATATTATATCCCTATTATAAACGGGATAAAGAGGCAGAGATTATCACTTATGAGCAAGCAAAAGAATTGATATGTCTCTTTATTTTAAAAATGGACGAAGTTTTGTTCATAAACGATGGCAATTCTTTAGTTTCCGTATATAAAAACTTTGAGTCAGCAACTACCGATCAAACAGTTACTTTCGGAGGTGTGGACAAGGATGGTAATGATGCTACAAATGAAGTCACCTATATGTTATTGGATGCATGTGAACTTCAGTCACGCTGTGTAGATCCATCAGCACGTGTCCATAAGAACAGTCCCGATGAATATATTAAGAGAATAGCTGAAGTCTATCTAACTGGTACGCCTCAACCAAAAATAAATAGCGACGAAGTGTATATCAAGGCGCTACAAAATCATTATGATGTCACATTAGAGCAAGCCCGGAACTATGCCATAGTAGGTTGTGTTGAACCGAATGCATCCGATGACCATTTTGGTAATACAGATTGTGCGAATGTTAATCTTACACTACCACTACTTCAAGCAATTAAAGGTCATAAGTACGATTTATGGAATTATGACAAGCGTCATCAAATGCGAAGAATGACGACGCGTAATTTAGAATACTTTTTAGACTTGTTCCATATTCCAAAGCGAATTTCAAACTGGTTACTTGCACGGCGATATAAAAAAGTAAGACGGAAGCAAGGGAAAGAGGGGCATTTTGATTATAAGCCACCTTCTAATATGAGTGAGCTGCTTAAACGCTTCCAAAAAAGGTTAAATGTTCTGACGCAACAAATATTAGCAGATCATCAAGTGATTGAGGAAGTCCTTCGTGAAAAATTTCATATTCCTCTTGCATCTTCACTTTCTAGAGGATGCGTTCAAAGCGGAAAGGATCTTTATGAGGGTGGAGCAGAAATTAATAGCAGCGGTATTCAAGCAGTGGGTGTCACTGATGTAGCGGATTCACTACACTCAATCGACGAGTTAGTATTTAATCAACAAAAATATACCATGGAAGAGATTATCAACGCTATTGATAATGATTTTGAAGGAGATGTAAATCAGAAAATTCGTACGGATTTGCTTTCGGTGCCGAAATTTGGCGATGATTCGTCTCAAGAATCCATAGAATGGGTTAATCAAGTAATGACTATGTGGAATAATGCATTAGATTCAGTTGAGAATTGTCCGCGCAATGGTAGATATTCTGCGGGATATTATGCTTTAAATGTTGCAAATCGTTACGGCAGAAAGACACCTTCATTACCATCGGGACGATTAAGAGGGGTTCCGCTTGCCAATAGTGTGATTCCTCATTATGGTATGGAACAAAGTGATTTACTTTCATCTATGAATTCAATAGCAGGAGTAAATTTTGCTGAAAATGCAGAAAATGGAACTACGGTGACATTTACGATTGATTCGGCGATGTTCCAAGGACCAGGCGGTACTGAGAAATTGGCGGGAATTTTGAAAACGTTTCTAACTTCAGATAAATGTGGAATGCAAATGCAACCAAACATAGTCAATCGCGAACTTTTGCTTGATGCCTATAAAAATCCTAAGAAATATCCTTACCTTATGGTAAGAATTGCTGGTTATTGCTCTTATTTCAATGAACTTTCTGATTCGATGAAATTGGCAATTATTAATCGAACATGTTATACATAGAATTCAAGAAAGTTCTATTTTTTTCTATAATTAAATAAGAAAGGAAGATTAGTAAGCTTTGAGGTTACAAAAGATTACAGACTGATAAACTTTTTAAGGAATTCTCTGAAGTTAATCTCTTCGGAAATAAAGCTAAGAATCAAATTGTCGCATTCTTCGGTCTTATTCGTTAAAATTTCTTTAAACTCCGCATTTTTTAGAATTTGATCAAAACCACGCCGAAATTTAAGGATACGCCTGCCTGTTTTATCTTCTTTGTTATCGAATAAATTGATTTGTCTCTTGAATTGCTGGATATATCCATAAAGTGATTCGCACAAATCGTCAAAATTATCTTCTGAAAATTCAAATCCAAGTTCTCTTGACAACCCCAGCTCGTTCAAATCGCTCCATTTCAGACCTTTACCGAGAATCGGGATGACCTCGATATTGTTATTTCGTGCGAGTTTGAGTTCAAACTGGCAGTCTTTTGATGTTATCGACTCTTTAGTAGCTATAAAGATCAGTAAATTGCTTTTTGGAACGTTTTTCTTCATAAACTCGTCGATATTTCCCACAAGATCTTCTTCACAGAAGACAGCATCGTAGATCTCATGCTGGGACTCCAAGTAGTTGGATAGCTCCCGAACTTTATATTCTGATTCATTTACAACCGCATGACTGATGAATACGTGAATAGTTGCCCTTTTTCGGCAATATTCTAAAAGGACACTCTTATCGCCTTCCAATAACTCTCGCTCGTTTATATCAACTAGACGATTATCGTCAAATTTGAATTTCTGGTTTTCTTCCAAATATGCCTCGGGTTTGAGTTGCATTAATGTTGGATTCATTTCGCTTTTAGGCTTTGGCAATAATTTCTTTAAAGGCCATATCTCATAGGGTAGATATTTAAACTCGTTCTTAGAAAGATCCAGCTTTTCGATATTTTTCAGCTCTCCAAATCCTTCTGGCAGCTTTACCAATTGATTTTCTGAGAGGTCTAATTCTGTTAATTGCGTTAGTTTTGATATGCTATTAGGAAGGGATACTAATTTATTGCCTTTTAAATGAAGTTCTATCAATTGCGTTAGGTTTTCAATTTCAGATGGAATTTCACTAAGTTTATTATTATTGATCTCTAAAATTTTCAACTTAGATAAATTAAAGAAAGATTTAGGAATGCTCTTGATATCGTTGTCAGAGAGATAAATATATTTTAATGATTTAAGGTCACTTACTGATTCTGGTATTTGTTCAAATACATTATCATACAGATGAAGTTCATTTAAGTGTTTTAATAGGCTTATTGTATCTGGCAATCGACTTAATGAACTCGATTTAAGGTTGAGAGCTGTAATATACCCTTCTTCCAAAGTAAAACCAAAATTTTTAACCCAATACTCATTTCCAAGAGTTGGATCGACCTTTAATGT
Source organism: Promethearchaeota archaeon (assembly GCA_014729055.1). Classification (GTDB taxonomy): domain Archaea; phylum Asgardarchaeota; class Lokiarchaeia; order Sigyniarchaeales; family Promethearchaeaceae; genus WJKO01. Next base: position 13,058 of record WJKO01000189.1, read on the forward strand.
TGTAATGCCCGGAACTATCGGTACTTTCTTGTTAATCAAATTTTCCAAATCTTTCATTGCTCTCGCTTCATTTGCATCTAAAAATCTTGCTTCTCCCTCTTTACATATAAAAAATCTCTCAGATCTTTCTAACTCTGATGTTGAGATAAATCGATTTCGTGCGCTATAGTGAATTTCCTCAAGTTTAGGACATTCTAATAATCCACCAGGCAAGTTGTCTAATAGATTTTCTGAAGCATTCAAGACTCTAAGATTTTTAAGATTTGAAATAGAATCTGGGATATTAGATATGTTATTGCTTGCAAAGTCTAAGATTTCAAGATTTTGAAGTAGCCCTATTGCATCAGGGAGAGATTCGATTTTATTCGCAGAAATATTTATTTCTTTTACTTCTGTTAGGTTACAAATCTCTTTGGGGATTTCGGTTATCTTGTTGAAATGTATATCTAAATCTTCTAATGAATGTAAATTTCCTATCGTTGATGGGATGGTCTCGAGGTGATTCCCATAAACTTCGATCTTTTTCAAACTGGTGAGTTCACCTATACTTTTAGGTAATGTTTTCAAGTTGTTATTTGTTAAAATGAGAGACTCAAGCTTGTTCATCTTAGAGAATACATCTTCATGTAATTGTCTTATTTCATTTTGCTTTAAATTCAATTTCTTCAGACCGGTTAATTCACCCAAAGTAGCTGGAATCTCCTTTAACCCTTGTTGGAAAACACCTTGTAACTCTAAAATCTGCAAATTTTTTAGATTACCAATAGATTGTGGTAATTTCCGGATTTTGCTACTCGTATTCTTGAAAACTCGTAAATTTGATAAGTTTCCGAAAAATTCTGGGATGACCTTCGGGCTACGCTTCATGCTTGATATCTCTAAAAACTCCAATTTTTCTAGTTCCCCAAAAGATTTCGGAAAGGTTGCCAAGCTATTATTTTTAAGGAACAAATATTTCAAATTTTTTAGATTCTCTATAGATTCTGGAAGTTCTTGTAAATAACAACTTTGCACGTTAAGAATTTCAAGTCTGGTGAATTTTCCTATCTCATCGGGTAATCTTTCAAACCGAGTATCTGATATATCGAGACTAATAACATTACCATTTTCTACCATAAAAACATGTCTTGGTCGTAAATTATCTTCGTAATTAAGATAATTGATATCACTCCTCTCTTTTAATAACTTGAATCCATAATGTTCAATCTTTGATAAAGCTGCCGCTTCTTCTGGTTTTAAAATATCTGAAAAGTCTGAAAACTTTACGAGTTCCTCACCATTTTCCCCAGCATAGTAAAACTCTTCAATGCTGTCCACCTGTTTTAATCTTGCAGGGATTGAACGTGACCAATCTTGAGAATCATGGACATCCAGAAAGTTTATCACCTTTAGATTCTTTAAATTCCCGAACGATTTGGTTAAATATATCAGATGTGTAGAAGAAATATCTAAACGCTCAAGATTAACAAGATTTTCAATTTTATCTGAAAGCTTATCAAGATCATTGTCCCCAATATCAAGCTCGCGTAAATTTTCTAATTGAAATACTTTGGTAGGAATTGACGTCAACTTCGAGTTGCGTAAACTAAGCCCGACGATTTTTTTGTTTTCTGTAAAATATCCAAACCGATGTTTTGTTTTATGCACTTCTCCGTTGTCCAGAACCGATGTCCAATCTTCCCTACTTCGTTTTGGGATTTCCTTATTGATAAGTTGTTCAATCTCGGAAAGTATTTTACTGTCACTCAAGTTCAGCCCGTCACTAGTCTTTTTTTCAATTTTATCCTGTTTCTTAATCTGCTCTTCTTCTTGTATATCTTCTATCTCCTTTAAGTATTTAAGAGCCGAATCTGTGTGAAAGTTAGCAGACTGAAAGATTTTACATGCTATTTGGTCTTTAAGAGGGTTCTGCTGCATCTGAATTAACTTAATATTCTTTAAATTTGCTAAAGATGCTGGAACTTCCTCAAATGAATTTGAGGTTAGATCTAAGATTTCCAAATTTTGAAGTTCTCTAATTCCCTCTGGTAGATTGTCTAGTATATTTTTCGATAAAATTAATACTTTCAATTTCTTCAGGTTTAAAATATCATTAGGAATGAATTTTATGTTGTTATTCGATAAATCTAAGTATTCAAGATTTGGTAAATCAAAGATACAATCTGGAATCTTGTCTAACTCCATTCCATCGAGATCTAAATGGGACAAATTAGGCAGCTTTGGCAACCAATTTGGAAATGTTTTCAATACACTGTTTGAAAGTGCGATTCTTGTCAATTTCTTTAATTTGGCTACTGAATCTGGGAGTGTTAAAAGACGATCTGCGGCAACTATATGTAGTTCTTCTAAATTCGGGAGCTCTAACACACCAACAGGAAAATTAACTGGGCTAATATTCTTTTTATAGTGGAAAAATCGTGTCGACAGATTTAATACTTTTAGATTTGTAAGCTTCTCAATATCTTGTGCTAACCTGATTTTCAAACCGGAGAGATCCAAAATCTCTAATTTGGGGAATTGACTCAATAAAACGAACAATTTTTTTATATTTCTACTGCGTAAGCTATTAAACAATCCCATCGAGTAGGAAATGCGTTTTCCGTGCTTTATGTTTCCTAATCCAATTCCAGTTACATGTCCTTTAGATGATGTGTACCCTTGATGATGCACCCAAAGGTTATTTCCATAATCATTTTTCGTTTTCTCAAAAAGAATCTCACATTCCGTTAACTTATATCCATATTTAGAAAACTTATTTATCTCACGTATATTTTCAGCTTCATCCTCTACTAAATTCGTGTATTCATTATCCGGCATATACTTAGCTTCCCATATAATCTTTTTATGTTCTGTTTTGTATTCACCAACTTTGCTTAAATTTGTTTTTTTTTGTAAAGCAGAAAAGTCGAGGAATGTCAAGAATATGAGATTTCTTATCGTTCTTAATTCTTTCTGCATTTAAGTAATTAAATGAGAGAATCTTTTACTTTTACTTTTACTCGATGCCTATAAAAATCCTAAGAAATATCCTTACCTTATGGTAAGAATTGCTGGGTATTGCTCTTATTTCAATGAACTTTCTGATTCCATGAAATTGGCAATTATCAATCGAACATGTTATACCTAGAAAATAAGATACTTTATTTTTTTTATATGATATGGAAAATGCTATAAAATATTTGACGAAAACTAACGAATCCTTGAATGAGTTCAAGAAATTGAAGTGATCTCTAATATAATCACCGTTATTCCCTCCATTAACTCTTCAGATGAATTATCATTCGATCCTTCCCTATCACGATAGGTCCGTCGTAGATTTTTTTTACTCCTCTTATATATCTCTTTTTGATAATTCTGTTAAAAATAGGTGGAGTAACATGGATCAATATAAGTTTTTTAGCATTGGAATCGTGAGCAAGCGTTGCAGCTTGGACGGGATTCATGTGGTAGTTACAGATATCCTTGGTAATTTTTGCATATCTAAACTGACCCATTTCTCTAGTTGCTTCAGATATAATCCCCGCAATCTCATGGGAAATGGTATTGGCTATGATTATATCAGCATCCTTGCAAAAATCAGTCAGATATTCGTGGTAGTTTCCATCTCCGAGAATTACGATTTTTTTACCACGTATCTCGATACAATAACTCACTGCGGGACGTACAGGACCGTGATCCGCTTCCAAAGCCCATACTTTATATTCTTTTTCCTCACATACCTGAATTTTTACAGGATCTTTTTCTGTTTCGCTTCTTGGAGGGATAGAAAAGGGACGCGCAATCATTTTGGATGCATTGTAAGGCATAATCTCCTCACCGTGGTGAAGCGTGCGATAGGCAAAATCATGGGAATATGCTCTGGCATAACCCTCAACAATATCTTGTACCTTTTCGGGCCCATAAATTTCCAAGGGCTCATTTCTTCCACGCACCCATGATCCGAAACTGACCTCGCCCAAATCAGCAATATGGTCCGAATGAAAATGGGTCAGGAAGACCTTAGTTAAGTTCCTGGTAGGAAGACGTAGAATATCCGCATTCCTACCCACACCTGAACCGCAATCAAATAGCAGGAAAACATTTTCAGAAAGAACTGAAATGCCCGTTGCGGCTATTCGTATTTTATTATTTATTGGACCTCCCGTACCGAGCAGGGCAATTAAAATTGATTTATTCCCCGATTCTTTCCCGTATCCAAGATAAAAATTCCTTTTAATTTGCCTTTGCGTATATTTAATCATTAATTTATCAAGCAATCCCATATATTTACCAATTAATATGTTTTAAAAAATATGACCAAATTTGATCTACAGATGACTGATCTTTAAGTGAGCAACAAGTTTGAGAACATTCTACGTCTAAGGAATTAAATTAAATAGTTATTTATTTATCGTGCGCAAAAGATAAAATAGAGAGATAAATTTATTTTTACATAGAGAGAATCTTGAATCTTTTTTACCTAATTTAGTTGTTAAATGTGTAAAATAAATAATGAGATTTAAATAAATAAAGATCCCCATATTTACCTAGATTAAGAATCGAATTAAGTACGAAACTGATAGGATCTATAAATAAGTTTACTTGAATTACTACGTTTAAAGAAAGAAATCCACCACGTGGAGGAATTTAAAATTATAAAAAAGGGCTCTCTTAGTTCAAAATTAATGGCATCAAAGGAATTTTTCCCAATCACCTTAATAGCGGATAGAGTTGGGATTAGTGAAATAATAAAATACACAAAAAGACCTAAAATCACAGAATCAGAGATAATAGATGTGTATTCCAATGATTCACAAATTGGAATGTTTATAGAAGTGATAAAATTATCAGATACAATATCTATTGGACCATGTAATCTGGAAATCTCTCATCAATTTCGCAATATATTAGAATTTGGGTTAGTCAAGATCTTGGAATACTATGGAATTGAAGATATTAATAAAATTATTATCTCGACACCAGATGTATTATGTTTTAAGAAATTTCTTGATGATCTGGGTTTTATTGGAGAAGAGGGAAAAATGTCTATTGATTTAAGTGGGGATAATAAAGCAGAATTCTTATCAAAATTGGATGATCTTAATCCAACTGTGGTTGATCGCGCTGAACAAATAAAAAACGTCATGCTCTGGACGCTTGCAGATGTAGATGAGAAAACTGCAAAAAAAGCATCAAAAAACATCATTAAAAAAGTTAAAGATAGAAATCGGTTAGGAAATGAATTTTGGAATTTTAGATCTATAATTAAGTTGAAAAATAACCTTAATACTGCATTACTCTTGAAAAAGAAAGATGTATTCCACGGATATTTGTGTACCGACGAATTATTAGATGAGAATTTGATTAATGACGAATTTATTGAACATTTTATAAAAACACTCATAGCCTCTTTAGATGTTCTGGTTAGAGGTTCATATCTAAAGGAATTGTTTAAGGCAATAGAGGGCGATACAATTCTACAGCTAGGATATATTCAATTGATGGTTGACAAATTAAAAGAATTACTCGGCGATGACATAAAGATTGACAAGCAGAAGTATTATGATTGGATCTCAAAAAATATGAAAAGATGGGAAATTGAAGCGGAAAAAAAGAAGGAAGAAGAGGAGAAGATCGTTCAACGTTCGATCTTGAAAAAAGAGGATTTTGGTTCAGAAATACCCAAAAAACTGCTCCCAATAGTAGAGGCTATTGTTGATCATTACAATAATGAGAGGGTATTTTTTGGGGTTGAAAATAGTTTTTAGTTAGTAAATAAGTAAATAAAATACACGTAAAAAAGTGTTGCAAAAAAGTGTTGAATTATGTCAAGTAAAACGGAAGAAAAGAAAGAGGTTGAACAACCTCAAGCTAAAATTTGGAGAATATTAGCAGTTGATCCAAGACGTTGTATCGGTTGTGAGATCTGCGAAAGTGTTTGCGCTTTTGCTCACGATGAGGTTTTCAATCCCATTAATTCGAGAATTAATAGGATTCGCATTGAACCAGTAATTAATAATGCAATGAGTTGTTTAAAATGTAAGGATCCTGATTGCGTTGTAG
>WJKO01000190.1 GCA_014729055.1 Promethearchaeota archaeon
GTTTCTTTCTCAAATAATTCTTGCAAATCTTCGTCATTTAGTTTATCTTTAGATTTTTTTTCTGTTTTCTTGGTCTTGGATTTCGACTTTTTACTAGGCTTCTTAGCTCTTTTCTTTTTAGACGACTTTTTCTTGGATGTTTTCTTTTTAGTCTTCTTCTTAGTTTTCTTCTTTGTTTTCTTTTTCTTGCTCTTTCCTTTTGTCTTAGTTTTGCTTTTCTTTGTCTTCTTCTTACTCTTCCCCGTAGACTCTGCGTCATATTCAATTTCATATTCTTCTATAAAGTCATAATAATCCAATTCAGCTGTGGTTATCTCATCTGCTTCTTCAAGTCGTTCCTTCCGAGACCCTCTAATAGTTCTATCTTTTTCCTCGAAATCCTCGAGATTCTTAACTTTCAAAAATATGTTCTCTACATTCACGGCACTTCCGTGGTCCGACTTACTTGGATCAATCATATCATCACCATAAATAAATTGAACCACGTTTCCCGGAGAAGTGCGGACCGTACCATCATTTTTAACGACCATATCTTGTAATGCGTTTACCAATCTTCTCTGCATGTATCCTGAAGAACTGGTACGCACTGCTGTATCGACTAACCCTTCTCGACCACCCATAGCATGCATGAAAAACTCTATCGGATCCAGACCCATACGATACGATGATTGCACAAATCCTCGTGCTCTTGGTGTAAGATCGTTTTTACGAAAATGTGGAAGTGTCCTATCTTGAAATCCTCTATGAATACGATCTCCTCGCACTGCTTGTTGACCCACACAAGCCGCCATTTGGGTAAGGTTTAATAAATTACCACGAGCACCTGATTTGGTCATAATAACGGAATGTGTGTCATCACCGAGTTCAAGCTGAGCTATCTGACCCGCTTGATCACGCGCGTCATTAAGTATTTTTTTAATTCGCAACTCTAGTGTTTCTTGATAAGTCCGACCTGGAGCTATGGGTAAAGTCTTCTGATCGTTTTCATTGTATGCCTTAATATATTTATTACATTCTGCATTTGCATTTTTGATTACGTCCTTAATATCAGGCATTATTTTTGAAATATCAACTTCGTCTAGACCCATAGTTAAGGCATAATCTTGAATGATATAGAGAATCATATTTGCCGAATCATCTAAAAATTGGCGTGCATAATCTGCTCCAAAATCCTTCGATATTCTCAGTAGTATACTTTTATGTTCGCCTGCACCATATGTTCTCTCATCTAAAGCTCCAGACTTCATTACTCCGTTTATTATTTCCACTAATCCGTTGTTAGGATAATCTAATTCCTTTCCATCTTCCGTCTTTGTGTAGAAGTTAGATGTCTGCTTCATATTCAAATTATTAGGCAATAGTGTGCTGAAAATCGATTTTCCTGAATATAAAGGTTCTGGATCTGTAACTACTGGTTGAAGATCATCTAAATCAAAGTCAGGATTGTGTTTAAATACATTTCCCCATTCAAGCAATTGAAATGTGGTTTTTTTATCATACAATGAACCTTCCCGAGTAAGTATAAATGCCATTGAAATAAAGTCATGGACTCCGCCAAGAATAGGTCTGCCATCTCTCGGAGACATTATATGTTCTTGTACTTTTAAGAGGAATTCTGCTTCAGCAATAGCTTCTTCACCTTGAGGGACATGCAAATTCATTTCATCTCCATCAAAATCAGCGTTATAAGGGGTGCATACTAACAATGACAATCGAAATGTCTTTCCCGTCATAATTCTGACTTCATGAGCCATGATACTCATTCTATGTAATGAGGGTTGCCGATTAAATAGAACTAAATCTCCGTTTTTAAGGTGTCTTTCTATCACATAACCATTTTCTATTGTTGTTGCAATTTTCCTACGGTCTTTTACATACCGCAGATCGATCCTTCGATTATCGGATCTAATAATATAATTAGCGCCTGGGTGTTTATCAGGACCGTTGATTATCAACTGTTTCATTTCTTCCACATTCCAGTCCGTAACATGTGTTGGAACAGTCAATATTTTCGCGACTTCCATTGGAACGCCAACTTCATTAATAGAAATATGGGGGTTGGGAGAAATAACTGTTCTGGCAGAAAAATCAACCCTCTTTCCGCTTAGGTTACTGCGAAAACGTCCTTCTTTACCTTTCAATCTCTGAGTTAATGTCCTAAGTGCTCGACCAGAACGATGTCTAGCGGGCGGAATTCCACTAACTTCATTATTAAAGAACGTTGTGATATGATACTGAAGTAATTCCCATAGGTCTTCTACAATAAGCTGTGGTGCACCTGCTTCTATGTTTTCTTTTAGTCTTTGGTTAATCCTAATAACATCTACTAATTTATGAGTTAAATCATCTTCCGAACGAATTCCACTATCTAAAGTGATTGAAGGTCTTACACAGACCGGAGGTATCGGTAATACTCTTAGAATCATCCATTTTGGTTGCGTTGCATTTGGGCTAATCTCGATTAACATACAATCTTCGTCAATCATTTTTTCTAAACGTTCACGAACTTCCATTGCATTTAATCGTCTTGAACCTTCACCCTCAATTTCCTCATAATATGTTGTTGGTTTTTCAATTGTTATTTTATGTCTTTCTGCACCACACCAAGGGCATTCTTTCGTTTTCCGTGCATCCTTGAATATTTTTCTTACTAATCTGTTGCTTATATTATCAAAAATCTTCATCTGCTGCTCTTTTCTCTTCTTGTATGTTTCAATCTGAGTTTTTGTAAGTAAAAGTCTACTGCATTCAGGACATATTGATCTCAGTATTTTTAATATAAGCTTCGCATAACCCACATGAACAACTGGGCGTGCGAGTTCAATATGACCAAAGTGACCTAAACAATTACCAACTCGATTACCGCATGTTTCACATCGCTGACCAGGCTCTATTGTTCCTAAGCGCTGATCCATAAGACCAGAGGGAATAGGTAATCCATCTTCATCATATGTGTCGGCAGTAATTATCCGAGCAGCACTCATCTTCCGAATTTCTTCCGGAGATAATATGCCAAATTTAATTTTATCTATTATACGATTCGAACCAATATATTGTGCCAAATTAATAAATCCACCTTATAATTTTTGCCAAATTGTGTTCTAAATTTTGTTAATATTATTTACGTAAATTTTGCTATAAAAAGAAAGTCTAATCGTTTCAATTATATTCGTTTGAAGCATTTTTAAAAAATTTTTGGAATTTTTCAGTTTCTAATATTTAAAGTTTTTGATTTGGAAAAAAATATACTTAATTAATTCTTGATTAAGACTAAATAATGCGTAAAAATATAAAAACTCCACTTGTTAGTGTACTTCTACATTGGATTATTCTTATCATTTTAAATCTCGGAATACCACTAATATCCGTAGATCCAAGTGCTTCATCCATACAAAGTTATGTTATTGCATTTTTTTACTCTACTTTCAATTTTCTTCATAATCCACATGTAATACAATTGATTATTTCTTGGATACTTGTTCTTACTTTTTGTTCGTTGACAAGCGTTCCAAAATATAAGTTTGTTTTTAGCTACTGGTTTTATGAATTTTTGGTGTTGATATTTACAGTAATCTTTTACAACAGACATAGTCCTAATACGTTTAGCGGAGAGTATCCAACCATTATCTATGAATTTCTTATCTCAATTGCTCTAATTTCCGTGTTATTCATATCAATAAAAGTAAGAAAAGTTATCATCCGTAAGAAACATAAACAAGAAATAAAAAATCAAATACTATCAAAAAAGGAAATTATGAATAAATGTCCATACTGTGGAACAGAATTTCGTTCAAATCCAAAGATATGTTACAATTGTTCAAAAGAAATTTAATATTCTTGAATTTTTTAGACTAAAGGGGATATCGTTCCCGTTTTTTAGGTATGAGGAAGTGTTTCTTCAGCAGAAAAGAATCGAATTTCTCAACCCCCTTTAGATTTGAAATGTTATATAACAATTCCTTTGAATAATTCATCAATTCTTGTGTAATTTTCCTTTCTAAAATATTCATTATCGTATCTATATCACTATTTGACAATTTGCAACGTAAATGAGCTTCTAATTGTGGAATTGGCATTGCGAAATCTTTGAAACGGGATGAGATGGGCAGCATGAGTGATGCAATACTCATAACTTTTTCTTTTAATGATTTTACATCCACATGTCTCTTATTCATGAAGAACTCTAATCTAATAGGAAAATCCTGTTCTAAAGGTTTTAGATAAGTCGCAAAAAATCGATATTCGCTCATAAAAATACCCTCATTTTGTAATTCCTTCTTTATCAATTGTAATTGTCGTGGCAGCCATGAGTTCCCAGCAGAATTGATCGAAAATACGCAAGACCGTTCCTCTTCCTTTAGGAGTCTATGAAAGAAATCTATATCTGAAAAATACTTCATTAAAGGACGATAATTGATTGAATAAATGCTCTTTAATTCTTTAAATTTCTTAAGAATTCTGGGAAGTCGTCTCGATAATAATTTTCGGAATGTAGACGACCGTGTATCCTTAATACTTCCTATTAATAAGACCCCTTTTCGTTCACAGAGATAATATAGTTTTTTATATTCCTTTACAAGCTCGAGGTATTTTTCTAATAAATCATCATTTTGTGAAAAAAGCAGATTTAGAGGTTCAGTGAGTATTGAACCATCCAAAATAAATGCGTCTATTTTCCCATTATATTTTGAAATAAGGTTATTAACAAGTTGAACTTCCATAAAGGCTCTTTCTATGGATATCTGAGAACTGACTTCTTCTTCAGTTACATTGTGAAGGATCCTACTTAATTTGTAGTTTTCAGAGCCATATTTATCTGGAAAATATGAGATCTTCGGTTTACCCATATTATTAAATTCATATATTACTCCAATTGCCCTTGATAACGTTATATCTAACCCTTGAAATCTCTTTGTAACAAAGCTTCCATCAATAGAGCACAGAGTAATATCATGCAATGAATGAGGTTCTACTCCATAAACAAGCTGTTTTTCCCCAATATCTTGTTCTGTTGGAAAATCAAATAGAGGTATATTGTAAGCCTTCGCTATGGCTAACGATTCAACAAATTGGGACTTCAATTTTTCCAGTTCTATTATGTCTTTAGCTAAGTCTGGTATAGAAACTGTGAGAATGTCCTTAAACGAGGTAACAGATTCGACCTTTTTCTTAATCTCATATTTTCGGTATTCTCTTCGGTTTTTCTTCGATAAATTTTTAGCTACTTCCGGAATTGCGCTTGATACTAAATCAGTAGATTCATTACGTAGCTTTTCTTGAATCTTTTTTATCTTTGGTCTTAAATTCTCTAACTTAGCTTTTTTTAGTAGAAGATCCTCGAATGATTGCGATGGTTCTATGAAATCCTCCATATTAGAAACAACCTTCATAGAATTATTTCAATTCTTATAGTGCACGAAATCTAATTAAATAAAACTGCAATCATCAATTCTAAAGTGAGCGGAAACCCGACTAAAATATATATCTACTGTTAGATATAGAAAGAGAGATTTTAATGAACCGTTAATAATCATTTGGCTAATTCAAATAAAAGCGCTTGTGGCGGGCTTAGTAATATCTATTCTAACTTATGTTAAGTTCTTGTTCTCTATAATTGCTTTGATAAATGCGTCGTAAACTGGCGATGGTTTATATGGTTTGGATTTAAATTCTGCATGAAATTGAACTCCAACCATGAAATGCTCTCCTTTTATTTCTATTGCATTCACTATATTTCCTGTCATATCTCGTGCAGAAACAACAAGACCGCAATCTTTATCAGATTTATCAATAAATCTATCGATGATATGAAATCTATGTCTAAAGCGTTCCTTTATTACGTCTTTATGATATGCATTGTATAATTTTGTTCCTTTCACTAATTTGATCTCATGAGCCCCAAGCCGCATAGTTCCACCTTTTCCTATTTTATTTTCTTGACCTTCCAGATAATTTATAACGGGATAAGGCGTATTCTGGTTGATTTCAGTGCTATTAGCTTTTTCTAATCCCAAACAAGTCCTACAATAAGCAACATACATCAATTGTGCACCAAAACAAATACCTAAATATGGAATCTTATTTTTAATAGAATATTCGGCACATTTAATCATCCCCTCTACGCCTCGAGACCCAAAACCAGGAGTTAATAAAATCCCGTCACATTTATCAAGTCTATCTTCGATTAATTGTTCGGTATTAATCCACTCTATTTTTGGTTCAAATCCATTATGAAAACACGCGTGTTTTAGTGCCTCATTAATAGAAACATAACTATCAGAAATATCTGTATATTTTCCGGGCATACCAATAATCAGTTGTTTATCTTTAGGTTTTTTGTCGAATAACTGAACCATTTTTTCCCACTCCGAAAAATTGTTTATTTTGCTATATTCGACTAATTTTGGAGTTAATTGCAGTTTTTCGCACACAATATCGCCTAAGTTCTGATTTTCAAATTCTAAAGGCAAATTATAGATAGAGTCTAGATCTGGAGATCCGATAACTGATCGCTCTTTTATGTTTGAGAAAAGCGATATTTTTCTTTTTACTTCTGGTGTTAATGGATATTTCGAGCGACATATTAATACATCTGGCTGCAAACCTCCACTTTGCAGCGCTCTTACTGAATGTTGTGTTGGTTTTGATTTTAATTGACCAACCGTTTCTAAATAGGGGACCAATGTTACATGCACCAATAATGTGTCAGATTTGGGATAAGATAATCTCATTTGCCGGAATGACTCTAAGAAAAGAACACTTTCGAAATCACCAACAGTCCCCCCACATTCAACCAACAAAACATCTAAATCCTCTTCCTCAGCAGTTTTACCAAGTCTTTTAATAACCTCGTTTGTACAGTGTGGTATTAATTGTACTGTTCTCCCAAGATACCTGCCTGCTCTTTCCTTGACTATGGTTGAGTAATAAATTTGCCCGGATGTAATATTATGGGATGGACTAATATTTTGACCCGTAAATCTTTCGTATGTACCGAAATCTTGATCTAATTCAGCGATTCTTACTGGCTTGAAGCCTAAATTTTCTCCCTCTAGTGGATCAAACATCCATACATCCTCCGCGACAAAACACTCTCCGTGTTCTATCGGATTCAGCGTTCCAGGATCTATATTCAGATAGGGGTCAATCTTAGCAATCGATATATTGAATCCTCTGAATTGAAACAATTTCGCTATACTCGCTGTCGTTACACCCTTTCCAATACCACTCATTACGCCTCCCGTAACAAATACGAATTTTGGTTTCATGATCTTTCAAATCGTTTAATTCATACATTATGTTTTTTTTCAAATAAAACAAAAATAAGTAATCTAAGTATAAATTCTTAAATGCTTCCTTTTACAATATATTTAAAAAAATATATATAACAGATTTGCCAATATTTAACTCCCAGTCTTAAAAGTATAAACAAAGAAAGATAAAAAAAGCATTCTGGATCAGACCCTCTTTAAAATTAGAACTAATATAAAAGATTCAAGCGGATAAAAACAATCTCTTAGATGAAAAGTTTGGATCGCTTGTAATATTAACACCCAATCTTCTCAACCCATCTTCGTCACCAGGTGTTGGCATATGCGTGATATGAATCTCACAATCTTTTAGTTCCTTTAATTTTTCCATAGCTAATTTTGCCGTTGGATTGAAATCTGCACTAATGCTAAGTGCAATTAGGGTCTCTCCCAAATTTAAACTTACTTTTTTATTATTTAATATATTAGATTTTAACTTACGGATACTTTCAATTATATTAGGGGATAATAAGTGTATTTCATCGGGTATATTTGCCAATACTTTAATTGAATTGAGAACAAGTGCACTAGCTGCATGCATTAATGATGAATTTTTACCAGTCACTATTTTCTTATTAGGAAGTTCAATTGCAGATCCAACATAAATACCATCGCTCCCTTTTCCTTTCTTTTCAGCTTCGGTTGCTGTATCTCTCGCACTTCCAACTACTATACGATCCAAAGGCGTTAAATTTAATTCCTTCATCAAAAGCTCAGAGCGTTGAACGGTTTTTCTCTCCGTTAATCCCATTGCATATTCACATCGATAGCGTAAAAATCGACGTATTAATTCTTGTTTACATGCTTTTCGCACGATATTGTCATCAATAATTGCAAATCCTGCACGATTTACACCCATTTCAGTCGGACTATTATAGATATCGCTACCCATAATTCGCTTCATGATACGTCTAACTATGGGAAACACTTCAATATCTCTATTATAATTGATGGCAATCTCACCAGTTGCTTCTAAATAAAAAGGATCAACTTGATTATAATCGCCGAGATCCGCTGTTGCTGATTCATAGGTAATATTTACTGGGTGTTTTAAAGGCAGATTCCAAATCGGGAAAGTTTCAAATTTAGCATATCCTGCTTGATTTCCCCTTTTATGCTCATGGTATACTTGAGATAAACAAGTAGCCATTTTTCCACTCCCTGGTCCTGGTCCTGTTACTACTACAATCGGTTTTCCCGTTTGAATGAATTCATTGGAGCCATATCCTTCATCGCTCACAATTAAATCCACATCAGTCGGATATCCTTTAATTGCTCTGTGGGTATAGACTTGGATATTTCTCCTTTTTAACTTGTTTAGAAACTGTAGGACTGCTGGTTGTTCTTCATATCTGGTAATAACTACCGCACTGATGTCCAGATCCCATTCTCTAAGATCATCAATTAATTTCAAGGTATTGGCATCATATGTAATACCAAAATCAGCGCGCATTTTTCTACGTTCGATATCCCCCGCATAAATTGCTATTACTATATCCAAGTTGTCTTTTAAACGCTGCAAAAGTCTTATTTTGGAATTTGGATCAAAACCTGGTAGAACTCGAGAAGCATGGTAATCAAATATTAATTTTCCACCGAATTCTAAGTATAATTTGTTATCAAAACATCCCGCTCTCTCTAAAATATACTCCGTTTGTTCCTTAAGATACTTTTCATTATTAAAACCGACTTTCTTCATATAAACCGACTTTCTTTTTTTCTTGTCCAATATTTTTATATAAAAATAATTGATTAAAATTGGTTGTTTATTAATCATTGGATAACCTTCGTCATTGGAAAAGAAAAAAAGAATAAAAAAACTAAAGATTTGTTGTTAATGATAGATCTTATTTTTATTAAAGACTTCTATGTTCGAACTCGACGCGGATTAAAGTGTAACGACAACTCGGTTGGTGAAACCTCATATTTCTTTAAGAATTTCAGCTTTTGCATCGCCTTGGCATATTTCTCGTTCAATTCAGTAAGGTCTTCACCTTTTTCCTCCTTCTTCTTAAGGTCTTTCTTATAATCCTTTTGTTTTACCATAGCTTTATAGATCTTACTATAGTTTTTGTATAGTGGATGGAAATATTTACTTGCCGCTGCGAATAGAAGGAGAACTCTTCTGAAAACTCTATTTCGATTTAAATCATCATTCTCTTCAAACAATTGTACATCTACTTTTCCTCCGATGTTTGTAGATCGATCATCTACCCATGCTACTTTTTCCCAAGTTGCTGCATTATATACTTGGAAGTCGGAACCAGGAGTAAATCTCTTGGCTTCTATATAGTATGGAGTGACAACACCGTCTTCATCAAACAACGGAAATACATATCGTTCACCAGTAACTGCGTGTGTTCTGAATAATGGAATTCTGTATTTGAATCCTGGTGCATTAATCCAGAAAAATGGTAGTGGATCTTTTTCACCAAAGCTTAAGCAGAAGGACATGATTTGTGATTCCTCAATTGTTCCGGTCCATCTTCCCTTGTTTTCATCATGGGCCTCATCTAAACCTATAAACGTTTTTAGAATCAATCTTCTCATAATTTTTGCGTATTCATCAGGATCATATTCAGGATAATTTGATTCAGCTCTTTTGTAAAGCTCAGAATCCTTATCCGCATCCCACCAATATTCATCCAAGACCACAACTTCTGTATATCCATCACGTTCTTTTTTATTCTCTTCATCATACCCGTAAAAGAATTTGATTTCTCCTTTTACTTCCATGTTGTGAGTAAATTGACGTGATTTTGACATATATTGATCTTTCTGTCGAACACCAATAATTGCCCCGTGCATTTTGGTCTTATATAAATCTACTTCCATTCTAGAATAAGCTTCTCTACCAACAGCTACTATTTCCTTTTCTTGTGCAATATCTTGAACGGAATAATCATCCCATTCATCTGCTTCATTACCCGTATCTGAATCGTATGGATCGCTCATATTTATCACATTTTTATTAGTTATTTTTATTTTTCAAATATATTTGTCGATAGTTATAATTAAGATATTTCTATGGGAATTTAATTATTTTTAAAAAATGCGCGAAAAAAAACGCGCGAAAAAAA
>WJKO01000191.1 GCA_014729055.1 Promethearchaeota archaeon
GTTATGTATTTTGCTAAGTTTGAAGCCAAAAACACTACACTGGGTGCGATTTCGTCAGGAGTAGCTGCATAACCAAGAGGGATATGACTTTCAACTTTACGGCGTAGAATAGGATCCTTAGCCCAATCTTCATTCATATCTGTAATTATGGCACCAGGTGCAACGGAATTTATTCTGATTCCTTTTTCGGCATATTCTAAAGCAAGAGTTTGCGTTAGGTTTTTTAAACCACTTTTACTAGCTGCATAATCAACAAATCCAGGTTTTGGGATGACTTCATGTGGTGACGATATATTTATAATGACGCCAGCATAATTTTTCTCTAAGAAATGGTTTAAGATTTCACGAGAACACAGAAAGGGTGCTCTCAAGTTGACCGAAATCGTTCTATCAAATGTCTTCATATCACGCAGATGGCTTGGTTTTTCTGATTGAATCCCTGCATTGTTGACGAGAATATGAATCATTTTAAAGTCGGCAATGGCATTTTCAAACATATTTTTTACATCTTGCTCAATGGCAACATCCGCTTGAATAATCATAGAATCAACATTGTATTTACTAACTTCAGATTTTGTCTTTTCTGCTTCTTCTTTACGAGATCGATAATTAATAATTACATTTGATCCATATTTTGCAAATTCAATAGCAATTGCACGACCTATTCCTCTACTTGCACCAGTAATTAAAACGGTTTTTCCTTTTAGGTCTTTCATGAACGTTCACTAAATTGAGCAGTATTTTCTAATTTTTAAGTTAAATTGTGATAAATTAAAACATATAAAGGATCAATTTGATAAATTGTTTCATCCAATTCTAGTGATGAGCACAATGAATGAGAAAACAAAGAATGCAGTAATTAAAACTTTAAAAATATTGATTGCATTATTCTGTCTCGGATTATCATATGTACGTATAATAAATCTTATCACTTTAATCGTGGGTATTATTTATATCTGGCGTTTTAAAGGTAGGTTTGAACAATTTTTAGGATGGGTATTAGTATTTGGCTCTGTTGCAATGACGATTGTTTTTTCGGTATTATATAGTAAACCAGGAGGGATGATATATTGAATGGAAAACAAAGAAATGTAGGATCCAATAGAAGAGGGACCATCTTCAAGACTTTGATTCTATCTAGTTGTCTAATTATCTGGTTTTTACTTTCCATTAATTTCTCAGTAGCATTTAACAACAAACCAGTGATGTTATGGGTTAATTGTGAAAGCAATGGGGTAATTAATACACCATTTTCGTGCACTATCCAGGCATGGGATTGGTCTGAGCGCCGTAGTTCTGCCTACAAAGGAACCGTTAGTTTTGAATTAATTTCCTATAATCAGACAACACGTGCACTTCTTGATCCAAACTCGGTTACAGCGGAACTTCCAGATGATACCGCGTTAACTGGTACATTAGTTGGAACGGGGGGCTTACCGGCAAGCTGGTTTCCGAATAAGGACAGTGGAAAAAAAATGTTTGATATTACAATTTCAACTCCAGGTATTCATTATGTGAAAGTTAACGATAATTTAGGTCTATCTGCAATTAGTAATCCTATCTTAATAACGGAGATAGCACCAGAACGTAAATTAGTATGGGGCGATACACACACACATTCCATTCTAAGTGATGGATCCGGACTTCCAAATTGGGTGTTTAATTACGCGAAAAATGAAGCTTTACTAGACTTTTATGCATTGACAGATCACGGAGAAATGACATTAAGTACGAGACCGCAACCTAAATGGATTCGAAACTGGATTGAAACTGCTACGGAAGATTGGAATTCACCAGAAGAGTTTGTAACATTCCAAGGAGCGGAATGGACGACGCGTTACGGGTTCCAAGGAGTCTTAGGCTATGGACATTATGTAATCATCTCTAATGCAAGTGCCCCATTAAGAATTGCGCGAACGATCCAAGAGAGCCCTTCAGAATTATGGAGTGCATTAGATCAATATTGTAACGAAAACGATGCGGCAGCTATGGCAACGCCTCACCATTTGACTCAGACAAATTTCGAAATGGATTGGGCTGGAATGAATCCTACCTATGTTAGAAATGCCGAAATCTTTTCAGTCCATGGAGCTGGCCTATTAATTCCAAATGACGAGAATAACCATTTAGGAATAGTGCACGTCCATCATGATCCCACGCCGGGAGCTTCAGCTGCAGATGCATTTACTATGGGATATAGAGTAGGATTACTTGCAAGTTCTGATAGTCATGATGGTCATCCAGGACATCCTATTTGCCATAAAGCATCTCATTTTCCAATTCAATGGCCTTGGTCTTTAACAGGGAATCGCGCTGGACATCCCTATCCTGGCGGTTTAACTGGCGCTTGGGTTTCTTCTCTAACGCGAAATGATGTATTTAACGCACTATATGAAAGATCTGTCTTAGGAACAAGAACTCCGTTCAGACCTATTATTAATTTTAGTATTAATGGCGTTCAGAACGGACGAAATAAATCAATGGTAACGCTTCCAACCTCTATGAGTGAAAGAAGTATTAGAATCGAGATTGCTCGCGACGGATTAGAGCGGAAATTAGTGCAAGATGTAAATGAATGGGGTGATTTAACAGTGGAATTATGGAAGAATTCCGAAATAATGGAGACGTATACTGTGACAGACGCAACGGAAATAATTACTGATACTGATACTACGATGATTACAGGAACAACCTATGATGATTATTATCAGGATAGTGAAGGAAATTATCATATCCATGAAAGATCTATCCTCGAAGTTGACCCTTCGGAATTAAATACTAATGGAGCAGACTATTATTTTGTCCGATGCTATGCAGATTCCGAATTTTGGGCTTGGGTCGGTCCAATATGGGTTGAAATCGACTAATTTTATTTATTTTCTATTCATTTATTCAAATCGTATCTGAATTCGATACGTGATTTCTTCATTTATCAGAGATTCATTAAAAGCTTGTAATACTTCTAATTCTGCCTTTTTGTCAATAGTATTTTTTAGTTTCTTCTTAAGTTCAATTTCGCTATTCCCCGCAAATACAAAAACTTTGTCCTCACGGAGTAATATCTCCCCTTTAACGAGTTGTTTAGGTGCGGGTAAGTGTAAAAGCTTTTGAATATCAGGTGTTCTAATATCTCCATTATCCCTCATCGCAGTTTTTGGGATAGTTTCAACTACCACCGTATCGTTTTGAAAATCTTCAAGAATTTCTGAGAAAGGAACTTCGTACAAATTCGGATTATCGGGAGATAATTTCATCTTCATACAGAGCAATCCCTCTTCATTCTCTATTATTTTTCCGCAGACATAGATATACTTGTTGAATGACTTTTGTTTCCATCGGTCTTTCATTAGGTTCATTTCATTATTTAATGATATTTCTCTTGAGGTAGTTTTGCTATCTTCATCAATAACCCATTTATCATTTTCCTTCTGTATAGCACGACGTTTCTCAACGGAAGGTGGTTTTTTAGCTGCATAAGGTTTATCAGCATACCAATAGGCAACTGTAGCCGTTTCGTTTCTTAAATGATTTCCATGTCCAAATTCAATAGTTACTTTTATTTCGTTGTTAAATCTCACGGGATTTTCCAAGTGGAATATATAACTTGTCTGATACCCTCCAGTGTTATGTTCATAAATCGAAGAACCATTTCGTAAAAAGGCGTTGTCCTGCATCCCCCATGCTTGATTGAGATAATCCTCGCTTCCCGTCCCATGTAAATCGGGTGGCCATTTATATCC
Organism: Promethearchaeota archaeon; assembly: GCA_014729055.1. Classification (GTDB taxonomy): domain Archaea; phylum Asgardarchaeota; class Lokiarchaeia; order Sigyniarchaeales; family Promethearchaeaceae; genus WJKO01. The sequence goes on from WJKO01000191.1 coordinate 3,741, forward strand.
GTCCACCCATATCATATCATCACCTTCACCCCACCATGTCCCTTGAAAATTCGTCACACTATAATTGCATCCTACATAATGACCTTTTCCTTTAGTATCAAGTATGACCAAATTATTATTCCATGCTGTTTTTTCCTTGTTTAGAATATCAGCTTCAGGCGTATTCACTCGTATTTCGTGAGCCCAACCACCAAATGGATTTTCTCGATGGAACTCTGCGTGTAGATATCCAGAATCAGCATCTAAATCAGCGATATTTTCATAAAGTTCATAATCAACATAAAAATACTGTCTATGTTGTTCTTTGGATTCATTTATTAATTCAATTAATGCTCTTTTCTTAAAGGGCATTGGAAGGTAACAATTTAATGCACATCCTGTTTCGAAATGATTATTATTACTGGTTGATGCTGTAAAAAACATTGACTGAAATGAATTGACAATCCCATGCCCTAAACAGAAAAAGTCACCTAATGGACACAATATACTGGGCGCTTCTGCATTGTCCCAAGTTATTTTAATCAGAACGTCTCTATAATGGTTTCTTTGAGTCATCCATATGTGAGTAATTAAACCAGGACCTTTAATATCTGCTAAAATTCTACTTTCTCCAGGTTCAATGTTCCATGCATCATTATTTTTTCCTGTGACATCATAAGAGGATTTTCTCTTTGTTTTACCTTTTTTAATTCTACTTATATCTCTAAACATGGTTTTAGTTAGACCATCTTAAAATAAAAATGATTTTATTTGATTATAAAAAAATAATAATGATCTATTGGTTTATGATAAGTTTTTAGACAAAATATTTATGATATCAACGAAAAAATCACAATTAGAAGAATTAAGCTTATCTAATTTAAAAAAAAATGAATACACGGTGGAAAATGATGGACATACTCGCCTTATATCCGCAATGCCCACATTGTGGAAAGAAAATAGGTTATTTCAATCGGATTGAACATTGTGCATATTCCGATGAGTTGGTTTGCAACAAATGTATTGTTAGTGGAAGATTTTCTGATAGTGTTGTTGAAAAAATTCCCAATGAATTTCGTGAAAAATTTAGAATTTTCAATATGTTACCTTGGTTAGTTATAGCATTGATTGCATTACTTATGATCCAAAGTGGTTGGTATAGATTCGGAGGATGGGCACTATCTAATGTAGACAAATTACTCGAAAATGTTTTGTATATTTTTGGAATGGTTCTTGGTGGTTTGTTATTATTACTTATAACGACAAGACTTCCACATTTGGGTACGTGGATGTTTTACTGGTGGATAAGTAAACCAAAGAACAAGAAAAAGCTGGAAGAGGCTGTCAACACAAAGGAAGAGGGCCGTTATGTATCAACAAATCGATTATATTCTCTCAAGAGAAAAATAATAGACTATTTAAAAAACACCCAAACACGCGATCTGTTTATCGTTACAATTATTCTTAATAGTTTGATGCTTATTTTCTTTCCGATCATGCAAAATAAGCCCTATCTTGCGGGAACCTATTTCTCAGCAATTGTAGGGATCATTTGGAGTTTAACATTAGTCTGTAACATTCTTGTTCTGCTTGTTGCCGCGGGTTTTTATTCTCATAAGAAAAGAGAAAATAAGAAACAGAGAGTACTGGTTGAAGTGTTCTCTTGGACATATATATTACTTTTCCCGTTTATCTTTATACCGTTTATTATAGGGAAAATCTGGTCTCTTAATGCCTTTGAAGAATTAGCGGACGAATTAGCTGGTATTAATTTTGGACCAATGTTGGTTCTGTATCAAGTAATATTCATCGTACAGACCATATTGATTATCCTTACGGTATTTTATCTACTGTTAAAAGCAACTCCAGATTATAATCTGCAAAATGAACGGAAGATTAGCTGGTCATCAAAAAGTTTGAAATTAAAAATCAAACAAATACCAAAAAGTTTTATTACTATTCTACTCCTTGCTGTTTTAATATTTGCTTTTGCATTCTCACTTCTAATGATAGTTGTCGATCCAGCGATGGCTTTAGGTATTGTTGCGCCAACATATGTATTGGTCGGTTTATTTTTACCAGTTATCTATGCTACGTTAAAATTAATACCGAGAAGACCGAAAAAATATAAACAAATTTTTTGGAGATCGGTAAAAATTAGCGCTGTTATTGTAGCTATATGTGCAGCTCCAGCCATACTTACTCCAACGTGGACTAATAGGTATATAGAAGACCAATTTGATGTTGCTTTTGGAGATGATTGGGAAACACAAATATCTGACGATCTTCAATCCAAGTTCCGTAAAGTTCCTTACTCTGCGTATGAAAATTTCTTCGGTTTTGAAATTTCATATGAAGGTGCCGCATTATATGATGTATTTTATATGTATGATTCCCCTCGTTACGTCAAAGCTCCAGATGGTACGATATTAAGTAATGGATCTTCAAAATTCACAGAAGCTAAACGAGCATTTACCTTCGATATATACTTGCCGCCGAATGAAGAATTTGGAGTTGGTTCAAACAAATATCCGTTGATAATGTTCTGTCATGGGGTAGGTATGGCAAAAGGGACGGGGAATGCAAATTTTAGTGTTTCTCGTTATTTTGCAAATCAAGGGTATACGGTTGTGGATATGGAATATGGGAGAACGGGTTGGGTTACAAATCGCACCAATATTGGACATGATGGTTATGATTTCCCCGATACATGTCTCCAAGTTGCAAATTGTACGAAGTTCCTTGACCTTAATCAAGAGTATTATCATGTAGATATGAGCAATGTTTGGTTTAGCGGACGCAGCTTTGGAGGCTGGATGGCTACTGTGCTTGCATATGGATACAATCTGCCATTTTTTGCTGGGAATTTTTCAGAAACTATGGTTGTTAGAGGATCAATTCCTATGTATGGGGCTCATGCCATTTTAGAGGCCGGTGAATTATTAACTTTAGATATGTTAGGGGATGATGGGTTGGGTGTAATGGATGTAAGTGCACCGTATGTGCGTGGTTCACCAAATCCCGAAGATCCTGATTATAATCCAGAATGGATATTCTACAATCCCTACAAGATGATAGATCCATCTATAAATGGTGGCTTTACAGCCTGCCCTACGTTAATGATACATGGAACCCAAGACCCATTAGTGCCGCCTGGTTGGGATATTCAGCTCAAATCAACCCTTGAAAGTTATGGTAGCGTCGGAATTGCAGCATTATATCCTTTAGGTTCGCATGCAACTGATGTTATTCATTGGTCGCATTACGGACAGAGCGTTTTATATTATATGGAACGATTTTTAGCCCTAACTGGCGATTTTTAAAAAAGAAAAGATGCTAAAAGCAAAAAATTTTCTATTCCTTTTTTTACTTGAAACAAATTCTATTGTTTATATTTTTATATGTCATAATTTCCCTCACGTAGCAATCTGTGTAAAACTTTTCCTGTATTAGTTTTTGGTAATTCAGGTATAAATTCCACGAATCTTGGGTATTTATATTTCGCCATATTTTCTTTCGACCAGTCAATGATATCTTGCTCAGTTACTTTGCCTTCATACTCTTTCTTTAATGTTATGAACGCTTTAATTGTTTCACCAGACTTTTCATCAGGTATACCAATAACACCACATTCTAATATCGCAGGATGTTCATAAAGAAATTCTTCAATTTCAGCAGGATAGACGCTATGACCCTTATATTTAATCAAATTTTTAATCCGGGCTTTTATTACCGTATATCCTTCTTCATCGATTAATGCAATATCTCCAGTATGTAACCAACCATCAGCAAGAACAACTTTATTTCGATCGGGGCGTTTGTAATATCCTTTCATAACTTGAGGACCTTTTATTAAGAGTTCTCCTGGCTCATTAATCGGTAATTCCTCCCCACTATCTGATGAGACTATTTTTATTTCCGTATTTGATATTGGAAGGCCAATGGTTCCGTTTTTGTATCTTCCCGCGAGAGGATTGACAATTGCAACGGGACTTGCCTCTGTCAAACCATAACCCTCTCTAAGCTTAGCACCTGTCAGTTTTTCAAATTTTGCTTGCACTTCAGCGGGTAAAGGTCCAGCTCCAGATACACAGTATTTAATGCAACTTAAATCATGTTTTTCAACACCCTTATAATTATTAATATTATTATATAAAGCTGCAACGCCCGGAAATATTGTTACCTTATGCTCTTCAATAGCTTCGAGTAATTCTTCTGTATCCCGCGGATTAGCGATTAAGATTTGGTTTGATGCCAAACAAACCGAAAAATTCATACACGTAGTTTGAGCGTAAATATGATACAATGGAAGGGCAGTAAGCATCACCTCACCAGCAACGTTAGCTTCGGGGAACCAAGCTTTTATTTGTTCACAATTAGCAATTAAGTTATAATGTGTGAGCATTGCGCCTTTTGGTAATCCCGTAGTTCCACCCGTATATTGAAGGCAAGCAAGGTCTTCTTTTGGATTTATTTCAATTTTTGGCGGATTTGGTTCAGTTGAAATAATAAGATCTTCAAGAAAAAGGGTCGATCCATCTTCTGATACCTTGTCTCCCGTAGTTGGATCAGGAGAAAACCAATTACCAAGATTACTGTGAATGACATGTTGTACACCAGTCTCTGCGATCACAGGTTCAACCAATGAATCAAATCCTTCCCATACAATTAAGATTTTGGCTTCACTATCATTTAATTGATATTTAATTTCTAATTTTTGGAATAGTGGAGAAAGTAGAGTCACACGCCCTCCAGCACGCAATATCCCATAATAACAAGCAACACAAGGGGGTACGTTAGTGAAATGGAGCGCGACGGTTTCTCCTTTTTTTAGTCCCATATTAGATAATGCAGTAGCGATTCTATCAGCAATATCATCTAATTTTTTGTAAGAAAGCGGAACGCCATAATACGTAGTTGCAATAGCATCGGGATGATCCCTTGCAGCCCGTCTAAGATACTGATCGAGGCTTATTTCAGGAATCTTTATTTGTTTTGGAACATCTTCAGGCCAAAATTTATAGTAAATCTTTTCTTCACTCATTTTAATTCAAACTTCTTATGATTTCTTTTCTATTCTTTTTCTAGTTTTTCTATTTTTTTTGTTGCTTAAAATCTTTTTAACTTGTTCAATTAACTCATTTTTGATCAATGGAAACTCCTCTCCTTCCGCAGATTTACGCATAATTTCCATCCAGCGCTCTGTCTGTTCTATATTTTGATTAGCATGTAGCGTTTCAATCTCCTTGTCTATATCTACTTTTTGCTTCTTCACATCTTCGGTGATTTGGTCATATGGAACGAGTAAATCATTATCGATCATATCTAAAATTATACTTTTAGTTTCGAGCATATATTCGGGCGAGATATTGGCGATCAGTTGATATAATGAGAAAAATTTCTGTTTATAGTAGATCTTCGTGCATTTATCGACAATTCGCTTTCCAACATCATCCAACTCTTTTTTTATAACCCGAATATTTACCTCAGGGGCATATGTATAAATATCCAGCAGATCTAGATGGAGGATATCTCTTATGATCTTAGTAAATTGTTCTTTTTCTCCTTCTTTTTGTACATTCTGAATAAGATCATTCAAAATTATGGTCGTGTGTTTCAAATGCTCTGATGCGGGTTTATTTAAGATCAACGCAGTTCTGAAAACTCGATCATCTGCAACAAGCACTGAGCAGTTGTCGAACGCACTTTCAATAATATTACCCGCAGTTCCATCTTCACCTTCTTGCTGAGGATTCATATTTGATGAAAATTTAACTATATCGCTTGAATAAGCCGGAAGAATATGACCGAGATCTTTGATCGCAGATTCTGCTATTTTAAAGCGAATGCTATTCCTCTTTTTATCAATAATATAAATTCCTTTAATATTCCGAGCATCCTCAAAAATATGTGTTTTCAATTTCAAAGCTTCTCGAATTCGTTCATTCCTTGGCTTTACGACTTTTTCTTTAACTAAATAATAAGATAATACAAGAATGGCAATCGCAAGTATCAGAATTAAAGCCAATGCATCATCAGATAAGGGCAAATCAATCCTTTCAAGAACAGTATATTCAATGAAGAGGGAGACGTCATCTATCGAAATTGTGATTGAGTTGTTAAGTTTAAAGTCATCAGCAAGATATATTTGGATGGTCGTCGTAATATTCTCATTTAGATTAATTATGTCAGCTACATCATAACCAGGCGATGGTTTTGCTAATAGGAAATTACTCGTTGCAGATGCTAAATTTATGCTTTCATTTAAAGGTTTTTCGTTGATGGAAGACTGGATTCGAGAATTCGGACTGGATTCGTATGGCCATGTAACATTTAATTTATATGCAAAATTGAAATATGCTGAATCCAAACGTACTTCACCTTGTCCATCATTAATTTTTGAGCCAATTTGTTCAATATTGAGATAGGTAAATCTATCTATCTTTTTTCTATAGTTGAAAATCAAACTGAAATTCTTTATATATAAAGATGTGAATTCATCATCATCGCTGCTCCAATTATCCTCACACCATAGTCGAATTCCTAGAGTTACGTTGAAATTCTGAAAGTCAGAATTGAGGACAGAACTAAGAAACAAGATTAATGATTCTTCTGGCACCACATTCATTTCAGTATCTTCCAGATAATCATATATGTCATGTCCTGGTGTATCTTTACCTAAATCTACTGTTTGGAAGTATGCAACCTCATATTTAGTCTCGCCACTCGGATCTGAAAGTAACACATAAAATCTTGCGTAATCATAGGTGGCATATTGATTACCACCTTGTGTCGAATCACCAGGAACCTCTAAGCCATATTCACCACCACCAGGATTATCACCCTCTGCTTTTACAGTAGCATTAATATACGCATGTAGTTTAGCGTTAGTAATAACATAATCTGATAAGTTGACCGGAACTGTGAATTGTTTGTTCCAATTTACGCTTGGAGATTGATCTGCACTTTCATCCCAGTAATGTGAGACACAACAACCTCCTTCCACAATATCAGAGTAGTCAGGGAGAGTCGGAAAATCGGGATTCTCAGATTTACTCCATGAATCATCAGGGGGATCTGCAACTATGGGAAATTCTGACTCTTGCCCTAAGACAACAGCATCCGCCATACCGGATTCATTATAATTAAGCGTAATATCGGTGTCATCACCCGAAGTGGAATTATCCCATGTCGGAAACATCTGGTTTGAATAATTTCCATTCGTAATCCACTCTTTTGCATAGGGATGCTCAACGATCCTCTGACCGCCGCTCCCATTGTATATTGATACTGGGATCGATAGCCCTAAATCCATAAAAAATGAATGAAATCCTATTAATAAAGCAATTTCAAAAACCATTATAGTGCAAATAGTATGTTTTGCGTTAATTTTCTTTGATTCAAACAGATGCGTTAATCTCATGATAGATCCTCCTTATTCCTAAATAAATAGAAATCTATTTACATTTGGAATACACGAATATTTAACATGCATTTCCTTATTTATCTATTTGTTATATTGATATTGGTAATATTCACGTTGATAGGACTAATTGGAGGACGATGGCTATGGCAACGGTTATCTTCCTCTTCTATCTTTGTTAAGGGGATTCCATCTTACATTAAATTGATTGGAATAGTTGCAATCTCCATTTTTTTTCTCATTCTTGTAATAGGTTTTAAATTTTTTTTTTCAGAAAATGAAATTCAAATAGGAAATATCGTAGGAACGTGTACAAGGTTGATGTTTTTTATTACAGCATATAATGCCGGATATCTCTTGTCAATTTGGCAAGAGAAATCTAAAGAAAAAGCGAAAAATACATTAGAATATAAGAATCTATCTGAAAAGTTATTTGAATTTAAAATTAAGAAAAAACCAGTGATCACCTTCATCTTATTTATAATAATTTGGATCGCGGCTAGTTCGTTTATAATTTATTTAATCTATAACAATCTTGAAAATTCGATCTATTTTTATACAATCTCAGCAGGTGTTGGATTTGCTATCGGATGGGTTTTTTGGGAACATTTAAAACAAACTAAGGAGTTATTCGGAAGTTTTTTAGAAAGTTTGAAGTTGGTCAGTATAATTTTTGAACTAGTTGTTATTGTTATACTTGTAATCGGAATGTGGATTGAATATACCGGTTTAAAAGAATTCTATAAGTATGCCCTTTTAGGCTATCTCTTGCTTTTCTATCTAATGGGAGCATATTTCTTAGGATTACTGGTTGAGACATTTAAAAAAAATAAAAAGGAGTTAGAAGCTGTCAAATAATTTCGGATTTATGAAGTCATATTTAGCCATTTTTTGCTTTAAAACTGCTAATTCCCGCTTAATTTTTAATAATTTCCTAAATTCGACAACCTCTCTTGCTTGAACTCTCAAATCTTGCACTTTACGTAAGATCTGTTCTACAA
>WJKO01000192.1 GCA_014729055.1 Promethearchaeota archaeon
GTGATATCCTTGTGCACAAAAGAATGTACAGATTATTAAAACTAAAGGAATATAAGCTATTAAAATAATCGCAATAATCGGTTGGGCGCCCAGAAATTCTACTATTGAGAGAATAACATATATAACCATATTAAAATACATTATTTTACGATTCATTACGATATAGCCATTAACGAAATTTGGTAATACAAATAAAACCAAGTTTATTGCAGTTGCAATCAAGAAAAATCCGGGCAATATGCGAGAAAGAACATCATCGAAGGTTACTATTTCTTGATATAATCCCAGACCATTAACCAATAAATCACCGACCATTGATGATAAGAACATAAGTAAAACAGACATAGGAAGCAGTACCAGCCACGAAAGAACAAATCTTTTAAATTTAGACCCGACTTGGCGACCCATTGTATTCTTATCAAATATCTCGTCAACATAAGTAGGATTGATATTCTGTCTGATATAATTTGGAGCATATTCATCTATAAAATCACGAGTAATATCTCGAAGAACGCTGCTTATCAATTCTTCATTATCTATTTCACTCACAATGGCAGCTGCAAGCAATTGTTCATCAGGAATAGGTGCTAATACGAGTTTATTCTCGTTCCCAAGGTCAATATTTTGCACAGCCGTATTTAATGCTTCTCTGCTAAAATTAGCAATGGATGCAAAGAATCCTACCAGAATATCATCTTGAAACTTCTCATTTGTTTGATTTTTACTGTAAAGTAGAATTCCGTTTTCTTTCATTATATAAAATTGCTTTATCACTTCTTTTCAACTCTCTTTTCATTTTTTTTAATCTATATTAATTCTTATGTAGTAGTTGCCTCCGTAAACTCTAGATATTCTGCCAAAGAGGGCTTAAATCTCTTAAAGTTATACATGAAAGGCCCAATCATACGCATTAAGCGAATGATTAATTCATCAGGATTTTCTCTCGAAAATATTTTGAATTTCTCATTCTCTCTCACCTCAATGATTACTGCATCTTCCAATATAGATGATAGAATATTCTTGTTAAGTGCATCTGGATTGATGTTATTTAATTCAATAATAATGACTTCTCCAGATTGTGGTATTTGTAATACTAAATCATCAATCGACCCCGAATTTGCTTTGTCTTGGGCAATATTTAGGATCTTATCACAATTTGCGACAATTTGTTTCGGACCATGCACAATAAGAATCGTATGAAATCTTGACGTAACTCGTTTTAAATATGAATTAAATTGCGCCATTTCGAGCCTTTCGAGGGATCCTTGTGGTATATCAAACATAATAATTTGTGGTGATTGCAACAAAGCTCTTCCTATTGAGAACTTGATGCGGTCAATTACGGATAAATTGGATACGATTATATCCTTTTTATTATTTAAGGCACTTATTTCGAGTACTTCATCAACAATCTTTCTCTTCCAACTAATGTCTTCCAATGAAGTTGTAATGCGTATATTTTTACTAATTGCTTTTCCTAGTTTTTTATTTTCCAATCGTGGTTCTATAGTAGAACTTACAATAAATACACCGGAATCTGGATTATTTGGGTCACTGCTGACGTTTTTTCCGAAGAACTTAATATTACCTGAATATGGTTGTTGAGTCCCTGCAATTGTCCTATAAATTTGTGTTATGTTTTCACGTTCTTTTTTGGTAGATTCTTGATTGTAAATGATACCCATTGTTTCCCCTCGATGAATTCTTAGAGAAATCTCTGGAATGTCATTATTGATTACAGCACGATTAAAGATTAATTGTTGTGTGTCTGAATTCCATGCTTGGTCTTTAATTTTATCTATTTTTCTAACAATTTCATTCATTAATTCATCTATGATATATGGAATGCTAAACGGTGTATCTTCAGACCAATCCTTCATTACGCTTTTCTTTAGAAACTCTTTTTCATCTAAGACCTTGTTTAATCGATCAGAAAACCTTAACTTGGGACGTTTTGGAAATATTTGAAAATCAATAGTAAAACTAAATTTCAAGTGTTCAAAATAGATAAAAATTTTCCTAATATAGGGATTGTTATTTACTGGATAATTCTCATATTCTTCATTTAATTTACGAACTTGATTATCTAAGATAAACAAATATGCTTGAATCTCGTTTTTTACCATATCTTGAATACGCTTGAGAATTTCTAAAGGATTTACGTATCCATCTGAATCAATATCAGGTTTTTCAAATATTTTTCTGAAATTCAGTTCTCGTAGCAAGGGGGAGTTTATTTGCAATACTCTTCCATTTCTCCTTTTTGCCTGCTGAGGTGTAAAGAAAAGAATTTCAATATAGGATTTTTTATAATTTAGATCTAAGAAACCAGCCATACCAAACGTATGTTGTTTATACATTAGCCAGAAACTCTCGGAAAAGACGATAGCATCCATAATTTTCTTTCTCAAATGATTCAGTTCCTTAGATATTGGTTTCGTTCTCATTCTTCTCTGATACATGTAATCATCAACATTACTCAAACTTAGGCACCTCCATAGCTCTGTAACGGAATAATTCTTCCATTTTTGCGTCTTGTTGTCGAATAGAATTAATACTATCTTCCCCAAACTCGGTTTTCACTAAATCTTGAATTTTTGTCAAACTAAGATCAGAATAGATTGTATAATTCAAACCAACTTTCATTTCCAGAACTTTATCGATTCCAGATAGTTCTTCCATACGCTTAATTACCTTCTTTTGTATCATTTGAAATTCCAACTGTATAGTTCGTCCACGACCAGGCAGTAAATTAAGTAATTCTCTAGGTTTTCCAAAGTCAATCATTCCTCGACCACGTCCGAATATGGCAACTTTATCGCAATATCTACTTTCTTCGGGATAGTGAGTGATCACAATAAAAGTCGTATTGAAGAGCTCATTAATATCTACGAGAGATAACCAAAGAAGTTCTCTAACCACGGGATCAAGTCCGCTGGTTGGCTCGTCAAGAATACACATTATAGGATTGTGTATCAATGCTATCGCTATACTTACCCGGCGCTTTTGACCACCCGATAAGTTTTTCACTAGCTCATCGGCTTTATCTTGAATCTCCAAATTTCTAAGTATTTTCTTGCCTCTACTGATTATTTCTTTTTCAGTCATACCATATTGGTTTCCGAAATATATCAGATTTTCCATTGTCGTAAAGTTGTGATATACTTTGCTCAAATCTTGTGGAACATAACCGTATAGAGGTCTGAATTTAGAAGCATTTTTTCTCACATCCATTCCATATATTGTATTAAGTCCAGTTGTTTCTCTCATGCCTAGTAGACCTTTAATGAATGTGCTTTTACCAGCACCACTTTCGCCTAAGACGCCGAGGATCTGACCATGTTCTAGTCGCACAGATATTGTATCAATAATACATTTCCCACCTGCAAATACACTTAAATTTTCGCAGTTGATCGCCGGAAACTTCTGAAGATATTGAACATTCATCCTGTCTCCGAATCCAAATCTTTCTTCAATTCGATGGAGAACAGCAGAACTTAGCCGTGAAGCAATCCTTAACATTAATAGAAGCACTAAAACTCCAACGATTATAATTATTATTGTTATCAGTAAATTATTCCACGGCTCTACATCGAAACTCTGATCATAACGCAGTTCTTCAATCAAGAGGAGTCCGTATCCTGTATTTCGAAGATCAGCCCCGAACCCGGGATAATCACCAACCCCGCTTGTATTAGTACTAATACACGTTAAACACCATTTCTGGAGTGCTGAAATATCTTCCGCTTGGCTATTTAAATCATATAATGACATTGCACCCATATAAGTTACGAGGAATAGGACACTTGTATCTATATAATCTGATAAGAATGGAATAAGCCCAAATCCTCCATCCGGAGTTTGTGCCATCTTTAAAAATTCTAACAACGCCATTTTAGACATGGGTTCTTTATATAATACTTGTACAATCTGAATTCCATGATAAGTGGAAACTAAATCGCTATGAAATCCAAGGAAAAGCCCATATCCACCA
>WJKO01000018.1 GCA_014729055.1 Promethearchaeota archaeon
ATTTCCATCACTAATATAACGATTTACAATCTCTTCTAAAATTTTATCATACACAAGCGGTTCTTTTTCGGAGAGTTCTCCATAAATCATATCTGCTTCTTTCAATAGTTTTAAAACATTTTTTACTTCATCTAACCCATCCGACGCAAACAATTTATCAGAAGCACAGCTGATAATAAATCTAACTTGTTGTTTAGTAAAGATTTTTGATTTTTCATATAAGAGATGATTCCGAAATAGTTTTATGATTTTTTCTAGTAAATTATTTAATTTTTCAAGTGGTTCGTGTGATTGGCATCTTTTTTCCATTGCATTGAATATTAATTCATGATTCTCGTCTATGAATTTGGTTCTTTTATTATTAGGTAGGTTGTTAATTTCTTGTAGAAATTGTATGATATAAGGTTTCTCGGGTTTAAGATATACTTTTAGAAGTTCCTCCACTAACTCATCATGAAAGATCTTCAAATTGAGAGATTTATACCAGTCGGCTTTTTGTTTTAATATAAGACTGGCATCCCAATGTTGATTATCTTTTAGCAAATCGTTGACATAATCAATTAAATCTTGATTCTCTTTGGAGAACTGATCTCTTTCCTTTTGAATATATTTTTCTAAAATAGCAACTGCTTTATTATAGTCCTCTTGAGCTAAACTTTGCTGGGTTTTTGCGTATTTTTCCTCAGCGTCACTTCTTTTTTCGCTTATCTGTTTCTTTACTTCAATATCATTGACTCTAGATAATAAGTTTTCTATTATGGAAAATTCGTGTTTCTGCAGAAATAGCTCCACGATTTTTAATATGATACTATCCAGATTCTCGGGTTCGAGTTCAAATGTTTCCCAAATATTAAATAATTCATCAAGGGTCAATAATGCTGAATCAGGAGATTTGTTTTCAATGTCTTGTTGTAATATTATTTTCATTACTTTTACAATTTTTTCAGCAAAAATTTCAACACTTTCAAATAATCCTGCACGCTGGTATTTATCAATGCAATAATATAATTGAGCTTTTAAGACTGCATAATTCTTATTTTGAATAAGATAATCGGCAGCCCCCGCAATTTTTGGAGTTAGAACGTCCATTTTCTTGAGGCGTTCATTGTGGTCTAATTTTTCCATAAGTTTAAAGGCATTAGAAAACTCACACGCAGAGATCCATGTTGTAATTGCATCATTCATTGCTTTATCATAGATTTCATTATCTTCTAACTCAATTGATGACCATAAAGCGGCTTTTTCATATCTTTCGGCAGCATTTCGAAATCGTTTTACTTTGTATGCCCGGTCTCCTTGATGTAATAAATCTCTAACATAAAATTCTTTGAATTTCTTTGCATCTTGTTTATTAATTCCTTTCTCTAATAAAGATGAAGCCTTAAGGAAATCTCCCGTTTTGAAATAAAGCCAAGCAGATTGTTCTGCGGTTATATAATAATCTGTTTTTCCGAATAAATTTCTAATTTGTGACAATAATTCCGTTAATTGTGCTGCATATCGCCATTCTTCTTGCATTACTAATCTGTTAATTTTATCAATAAGAAAAGGCACACGTAGCCATGCGGTCTGAACATTAATGGGCATTGTAGAGTTTATCATTGCCTCACAAAGACACTCTAAAATTTCGTATAATTTATTTTTAGAATATTTATTAAAAACAAATGCGTCAAACGGATAATTCTCCCATATATATTCTACCAGAGCATTGGATGGAAGTTTAATGAAACCATCTTTATCATAGAAAATGACGATAATCGGAATTTGTCGTTTAAGTTCCAATAAAATATCGCTTATCATTTCAAAGAGTTCAAATTCTTCCAATTTATTTGGATTTAAGAAATATAATATACCATCTGAAGTAGGAATAAGATTATCATAATCAGTACTCTCAGATACGACTACGTCAATCTCTAAATCACAACGTTCCTCATATCCCGTGTTTAACGTTTTTGACCAGCGAGATAACTCATAATCTTGCGAAACATGTTCAACGTCTCCGTTTACTATGAATGGTACGCTTGACAATGGATCTCCTAATACTAAAACCCGAAACATATATCTCATTTAAAAAATCCGCCCAATTTTTTTCCTAATTAGAACTTTGTTCTTGATTTAAATAAACTCTATCAATTTTTTTGTATTTAAATTATATAATTTTATGCATAAATTCATTAGAAAATGAAATTGATGTAGATTATCCTTAAATATTTCACCAAGAGTAAATTATGACTAACAATATGCTTCAATACATTTTAAAATGTCTTAATTTTGTTTATAAAAACTAGTATAATCATTAAATCAAAACCTTTATTCTATTCGAACTGAAATGCTTTTAACTAAAATCAGATCTTAGTTTAATTGAGCTAAAGATATCATTAAGTAATTAAGGTTAGAAATAATGGAAAAACAAAAAAATACAAAGTGTATTTTAAGAAAATTGAAGAGAAATATGGAATTATCTGAGGATTTTTTGGGGAATATAACAAATAAATTTGAAAATATATTAGCGGTAATTCCTAATGATTTAAGGAAGATTGTTGTTTTTCCGACAAATGCAGAATCTGGATTGTATTGTAAAATACGCATATCAAAGGATTCGAAATTAGATGAATCTTTTTTTACAGCATTACGGGAACGATTAGCCAAATTTCAACTTAAGACACTCTACACAACAGGAGTATGTTATTCAAAACAAGAATGTTACTGGGAGGGTGTATTTGAATATTATAAAGAGTTTCCGTTGCAAAAATTCAAAAGAAGTCTTGAAAATATTGGTTCTGCTAAAGACATTACATTAGATGTTTTAAAAATAATCGAATAATAACATATTAGCTTAAAAAGTAGCCCAAATGAGTTGAATTTATGCCAAATACCGAAAAATTAATGCTAATTCATCCAACTAGATTACAGATCTATAAAATTATATGTGAACGACCTGGCACCTATTTCTATCGATTAATGTCAGAATTGCCAAAATATACTGATAAAGTATCTTCAGCAACATTAATTTACCATCTAAAGAAATTGAATGAAGCAAAATTGATTGAAACCGCAAAAATTGATGGAAAACGAATTTACTATCCGAAAAAATTAAGAGACTTTGAAGCCGAACGGGCATATATGCTATTAAAAAATGAAAATGCTCTTAAAATATTCGAATATGTGTTGAATAATGAATCTCCATTTCAGAATGAGATTGCGCGTGAGTTAGACGTGCACCATGACACAGTATACTATCATACACAACATCTGATTGACGCGGGACTTATTTCAAAAGAAAAGGATGGGAAGTATATTCGATTCAAGATTAGTGAAATCGGAGAGAACTTACTAGAGGGATCCTTAAACATCATCACGGATGAATATATCCGGTTTATTCTTTCAAAATTAGCCGATTCTTGTCATTTCCCAGAAGTAATTGAGAAGAGCACACGTTTTTTAAAAATACGTGTAGTTTGTCCCGATGAGGATGACATCGAGATTAGTATTGATCTTTCAGGATTCGAATTATCCGTTTCAAGTGCTGACTTAGAAGATGATTATAACAACGATTAAAATAGCAACAACGACTAAAAACAGATAAAAACAAAAATAAAAAGATAATTGAAATTTCGTGATCTATCTATCTACTTTCTTCTACTTTCTACTTTCACTATCTACTTTCTTGACTAAAGCGTCGATTTTTTGTGCATGCTCTTGTGGTGAGATTTCAAGTTCCTTAGCATGAAGTTCTGCCCATTTTCTTTCTAATGGTTCTCTATGTATTGTATTATACGCACAGAAGGGTATTTCCAACACATGGTCATGATCATCAGGATCTAAGACACCATAATGGACAAGACATCTGGATACACGATCTGTGTCGAAATTATATGCATCCATAAAATGCATGCTTCCAATAAATAAAGTGCCATGCAATAACATAGACTTTGAAGTTGCGAGGCTTGGTGATGCTAATAGTTTCACAACATTCATGTAAAAATTATCTTTTGTTAGAAACTTTAATGCACGGGCTGGTTCTTTGATATATTTTATAGCACCGGCAGCAAAATAAGCTTTCATTGCGTTACGATAGGCAACATCGGTCATCTTATCAGAGAAGTCACCAATAGCATCAACTACTTTTTTCAAACCAAGATTATCTGCAATATCTTTCAATCCCCCTAATAACCCAGATGGTTTAGGAATTTCTCGTTTTGATACCATATCGTAAACTTCGTTTGCCCATTGTATTAATCCCTCTTTATCAGCATATTCATCTATTGGTCGCCATTCATCTTCACCTTTATTTACTTGCACTAACGTACAAAATCCACAATCATCGTGTGAGGTCATAGCCCACTGTGGTAAATCATTAAACCATGCTAATAACATGGTAAGTTTGTTGGACGCTGATAGAGGAGTAAAATTCATTGGCTTAACTTGTCCATTTGTGACTTTTTCTATCTCCTTAACAAGATCTGAATTTGTATATCTGAGTTCTCGCAGTTCTTCCATAGAGACTCGTCCACATAAGGATACAGGTTGAAATACAACTCCAGCTACTACATCATTATTATCTCTAGCGAATTTAAGTACATTACCAACTTCTTGATCATTTTGACCTTTACAAACAGTCATCACAAGCATAACTCCATCCAAACCAACCTTTCGACAATTTTTTATTACTTTTTGTTTGACTTTTGATAAATCAACACCACGAATTGCCTTGTAGGTCTCGGGGTTTAGTCCATCAAAACTTAAGTAAATTGCACCACAATCGGTTTCTTTAATCTGTCTGCAAAAATCAAGAGACTTAGCCATTTTGATACCATTTGTGTTTAACATTCGATGTGGAAAACCCATATCTTTTGCTTTCTGTAAGATCTTAATGATATCGGGATGTAATGTAGGTTCTCCTCCGCTAAATTGAGCAATTGCTGTATGATAAGGTTTTTGTTTAATAAAATGATCCATGATTTTTACTACTTCTTCGTAAGAATATTCAACGATTTTTCCTTGTCGATTTGCATTCGCAAAACAAATCGGGCAGTTTAGATTACATCGATTAGTAATATCTACGATCATTAAATTTGCTGCTGATTTATGATTTTCACATAATCCACAATCATATGGACATCCTCGTTTTGTTTTATTTGATTTTGCATATTCAGGGGTAGTATCCATGCGAGATCCCAGTGGATCTACATAAGCA
>WJKO01000019.1 GCA_014729055.1 Promethearchaeota archaeon
CGTTTCATCTATATTTTGAGTTGTTTGATCAATTTCTCCATTTGTCCCGTTTATTTCATTTTCATTTTCTTCTATTAAACTTTCATAAGTCGTCTCTTCCTCTAGTTTTTCTTGCATAGCAGCAAGCTTTTCAATTCTTTGTTCGAGTTTGTTTATCTGTTCCTTAGCGTTTTTTAACTCCGTTTCTTTAGCAGACAATTCAGATTTCATATTAGATAATTTTTCTTCAATCTCACTTCTTTCTAAATTCTTCTCATTTAATTTTTCTTCAAGATTAGACATAACAAGGTTTTCTTGCTCTATTTTTTCTTTTTGTCTTGATTGTTTTTGCTCTAAATCTTGGATAAGAAGGTTAAACTCATCAATTTGATTTTCTAAATCTTCTTCTTCCTTTCGGAGTTTGTCGATTTTAAGTGCAATTAGTTCTGCACTGAATTGTTTGATTTTTTCATCGAGATCTTTCCATCTCAATGCATCATTCTTTTCTTTTTCATACTTCTTTAATTGAGAGGAAACTTCCTTGAAGATCGCTTCAAATTTTCCCAGATCTCTATCCGCTTTTTCAAGCTCTTTCATAGTCTGATCGACCATTTCATCGTATTTCTCTAGTCCTATAAGAGTTTCAATGAATTGTCTTCGTTCAACAACATTCATATGAGTTAATTCAACGATCTTCCCTTGCAAAACGAATTGATTAGAACCGTCGGGATCTATACTTGCTTGTGCAAGCATATTTAAGATCGCTTCTCGTGTTGTTGTTTTTCCATTCATCTTGTATCGTGATCCACCTTTATGTTTGATACTACGAGCAATCGTTAACTCATCATTGTCAATAGGAAATTCACCACTGCTATTATCAAAAGTGAGAATTACTTTTGCCTTATTTGCAGCTTTAAGTGTCTTGGTACCCGCAAAAATGAGATCCGAAAGTTGTTTTGCTCTCATTGTTTTTTTACTCATTCTTCCAAGGCAAAAGCATAATGCATCAATGACATTCGATTTCCCGGCACCGTTTGGACCAATAATACAAGTAAAACCGGGAGCTAATTCAATAGAAACTGTTCTATCACCGAAGCTTTTAAACCCCGACATGGTTACTTTTTTTATATAAGTCACATATATCCGTCCATATTTGTTGATAAAATGGTTAATATTCAGCTTAATTATTCTAGTTATTTATTCAAGTTAAGAAATTTAAATTCAATTATGTTTCTTATATTTACGCAAATTTTTATTTTTATTTTATTTTAAAAAAAAGAGGAGAAAGGAAAAATCTCTAAAGATTGACGAAAAATAAGAGTTAAAATGATTGGATTGATCAGTTATTTTGAATATTTTAACTGTTTAGAACATATTGGACATTCATATTTACCGGGTTCTGGTACATCAAACCATTTATCGTCATTTGGACAATACATTGCTAATGATAGTGCTGTACCGCATTCTGGGCAGTCGGTTACAATATATTCATCGATTTCAAACCATGCATTACATGAAGGGCAGTGCATTGAAAACCCAGATTTCTTCTCTGTCGCTACGCTAATTATATCTCTTTCAGCGTCCATCGAAGTAGAATCTTCTTCGGAACCGTTTTCTAACTCGTCAACCTCCCATTTTGGTACCGAAAATATTAGATCCTCGTTCGCTTCTGTAACTCCTTTTTTCTTCTTTTCTTTTTTCTTTGCACTCAATCTTTGGGCGTTTTGTTTAAAATCAATAACTTCAATCGGACCTGTCTTTTGTTTTATTTTCATTCTCTTTTTTGTTTCTCTTCTGCTTCGTTTTGAAACGATAATTGCAGCAATGATCGCAAGAATAACTAAGGAAACAATAATAATCGCATACCACATGAAATCTTCTAGTGGTTTCGAGCGATCTATGTAATGTTCACTTCCATTAATCTGATCTTCAGTGCTTGTTACGGTACCTAAATAACTTATTTCAACCCATACAGCATAGGTACCGCTTCCTTTAAATTTTAGTGATATACCAGTTACTTTAAAGTGATTTGGTTCGATATAATTAAGATCACCAGATATTATTTCGTTACCGTCTTTCAATACATGATATTTTGCATAATCCGTATTTGAACTGTTTACATCCGGATCCCCGAGTTCTAAAGGATCTGTTGACACATCAATGTCTATATAGTTTATATTGCCATCAGGGATTAGTTGATAGCTAATATTCAAGGGGTGTCCAGTTTGTGAATAGACTTTGCTAGAGAATATAGGTATAAAGGGAATTGATATTAAAGATATAAAGAAAAATATTCTAATGATTTTTGTATAATTTTTGGTTTTCATATTTTTATAATTAGTGCACTCATAAATTAGTGTTATCAAATCTTAGAGATTTGATAAAAAAAGATCTTTAAATGTTATTTTAAGGATATAAAAAGAATAAAAAAAAATTTAGTAAAGACCGAAGCGGATTACATCTCATCTTCTAGTGACTTCAAGAATTCGATCTGCTGTTTCCGATCTAATTCTAGCAGTTCTTCAATGAATAATAACCGTTCATCGGGATCTAGGGATTCAATCTTGTTAAGTTCAACTGCAAGTTCTTCTTTAGTCATCGGCGGTAATTTTATTTCATCGTCTAATCCTTCTGTCTCTTCCATCTCGATCTTATCTTTGATTTCCCATTCAAGTTCACAGAGATCCAAGTACTCAATGACCAAGTTGATAACAAATTCACTTCTACCAAGCATAACACCGACTTCAAGAGTTTTATCTTTTTGTATTTTTTCAATAGACTCATCAATCATCCTTAAGACGTAAGGAATTCTAAGCTGGAATACTTTTCGTACACCATAAGCGCCTATAACTACCGCACCAACAGAGAACCCTATGATTAAAGTAATGATCAATGGTGATAATATATTGTCTCCTCTGTTTACTAAGAATGTGAATTCAGTTTGAGTAGTAGGTATATTTTCTTCAGCAGTGGTAAATTCAAGTGAAAGGCAATTGTAGCCCCAAATATACACTTCAAAAGGATATTCACTACCACGTGGATTATAGAAATCGATTTCTATCATTGCTCTCCAGAATCCTTTAAATGATTCTGAGTATTCAGGACGCTTTTCAAATGTAAAATCTTGCCCAGTCAACGCATTTTCTGATGTCCTTAATTGATTATTCTCAGCATTCCAATCATAAAGCACTAAGCTAATATTTAATTCTTCATTCGTAGTAATATATGTCCGTTCACCATTTACCTCGTAGTAGACTTTACAATAGATTATCATATAAGTCACGCCTTGTTCTGGATCAATGTATCTTGTATATACAGGTCTATTCTGATATATCTTAGGATTATCAAATGTATAACTGATTTCTTCTCCTTGTAACACGAAGTAATGTTCGATGGTCAGTAGTAAGGGTGTTACTGTTACTTCCAACTCAAAGAATTGTTGTTCCCAGTGGGGTAATCCATCTTGAGATCCAAGCTTTGTAACATTGAAGTTAAACACAAATGGATCATCTCGAATATCTAAGTTCGTTGTATTAATCCGAATCGTATAAATCCCGTTAGAAGATTCAATTACTGTCCAAGATGCATTTAGGTTATCATCAAAAACAAATAATGGTCCATCTTCTTGATGTCCAGTTCCATTAATCACCGCATCTATGATTCCATCTTGAGTCTTTTCGGATATATCATCGTCCAGAAATTCAAAAGTGAATTCTACTAATTCCTTCCACATTACACTCTGTTCTAAAGATTCAGATTCTTCATCGTAATTCAATGTAGTTCTTCTTGGTCTTACCGTCATGTTTATTTCATATAATACCGGATCAAAGTTGTCTTTCCAAATGAATAGTTCAATATTTTGGTTAATAGTCTCAATCGTTGCCGATTCTACCCAAATAGCAAAATAATAATCATAGACAAATTCATCTTTATGATATTTATAGGTAGCAAGTATTTCAGCAGGTAGATTGTTTATTTCAACGTGTACTTCTCCCTCACCACCTGTATCATCAGCAATATAGAGACTGCCCGTGTTAGCTTTATATTTACATTTAAACATAACCAGCATACCCCAAGGCACTACTAATTCATTTGAAGGATTTGTGTTGTCATATAAATCCCAATCTTCAATTCCATCCCACTCCGGTGTTTCCGATTTATCAAGATCTTCATTTATTGAATAAGACATGTACGGTACACTTGGAATAGATGTACTTGCATTGATGATATCTAAGACTAAATTCAAAGTGATATTTTCAAAGTTTAATTTCACCATCTCGATTTCAATATTAAGATCATCTTGGGTATCTAATCCTCTTGTATCGAGGGTTATTTCTAAATATTCATAAGAAACCCCACCACCAGTTAGTCCGTGTTTTACATTAATAAGTATATCCTCGTTGTCCCCTCCATAATTTATTGCTTCATATGCACCAGAGCCATATCGGTTTGGATTATCGAATGCACTGTAATATGATATATAATCTGATATATCAATAGGAGCATCTAAATAATCCGCATGAATCGGATCTGTTATATTCACTTTAAATACGGGACAATCTTCAGTCCATCCAGTGTATGTACGCCATAAATATTCTGTTATAATGTATGGTCCAACATCCCATTCTTGTGCGGTTGGGACAGCATTGATCCTGATATCTTTCTCTACATGGTCATCATAGTAATTCTTTACATTAGATATTGTAAAGTTTACTGTGAATTCTAAGTACATTGGATCGGGTCCATCTAAGTCAATATTTGTTTGTATTATAACAAAATAGTAGGTGCCAGTGGTATTTGTATATCGTGTCACATCAACAATTAGTGATTCATCTGTATCAGTCCTCACGAAATCAAAATAACTATTAATTGTTGAATCAGGGAATACAATTGATGCAGATGCGTTGTCCAAGTCAAGAGCTTGAAATGTGAGGTTTATATGTGC
This sequence comes from Promethearchaeota archaeon, assembly GCA_014729055.1. GTDB lineage: Archaea > Asgardarchaeota > Lokiarchaeia > Sigyniarchaeales > Promethearchaeaceae > WJKO01. Next base: position 4,925 of record WJKO01000019.1, read on the forward strand.
GATTTCTACATAATCCCCAGAAACATAATCCGGCGTGTAATAACCTTCAGCTTTTCCGCCTCGATAGACTAAATTCATTCCGCGTTTCGTGATATTTAGAATAACATCAAACTCAATAGCAGAATAGTTGCCTTTATCGATTTTCATTCTAAGATTGATGATCTCCTTATCAGTGAAAATATCTTTAGCAGTATCATTTAAAGTTACTTTATATAATCCGTCACCCAAGTCTTGATAACTCCATGTATCTCCAAGTCCTTCAGAGTAATGTTGTAGCCAGTTGTCTTCTTCGCAAGTTATTTTTGCATCCTCAATTCCTGTATCTATTCCGTAGATATCGTTGGTGGTGTCGTTATACCGGACATAGAAAGAAATTTCTTTACCTGTTGGGGTTTCCAAGTTAATATCATTTGTTGTATTATAATTGTCCGTGCTTGTTTTGTTGTATAAAGTCGTCAACTGATCTAGAACTATTAGCGTGATGTCAACAGAATCATCCATAAATCCATCTTTATGTGAGTAAATGTGCATTTTCGTTTCAGAACCACTTGTTGACGGGATGTCCTTGTAATATAACCATGGACTGACATACGTCACACCATAAGCTATAAACGCCCCAGATCCTGAAGCATTTACCTCACTACTCCAAAGATATGTTTCATCAGGTGACATTTCAAATATTGTCTCATTCCAATCTACTGTTAAATTGATTGAAGTCTCATTACACCAGTCTCTGGCAATTCCATACAATACATTTGACTCATTTAATGGTCCAACTGGTGGAGAGATCAAAGTTGAGTCTTCATCAACGGGATTATAACCGCTCGTACAATTATATTTCACTCTAAGTCTGAATTTGTCCCGAGATGAATTGTACCAATAGGATTTTATTTCAAAATTTTCTTGCATGTGGTCATTTGGATGCGTAACGTATGCACCATCAATAAACGCTTCATTATTATCCGTCTTATTATTCATTATAGAGATCCAAGTTACATTTTGTGTGTCTTGTTTTTGTAATCTTAATCCAAATACTTCCTCAATTGCTTTTCGAGAATTAATGTTTGGGTTAAAACTATCATAAGGATTATCCTCACACCATAAGAATTGGACATCGTTTGGTTGATAATTTTCATCGGGTGTGTATGAGTCTCTCTTTGTTGAAATTTCTAATGTAACATTGTAGTAAACATGGACATCTTGGACATAATAAGGAACCCCTTTATCTTTCATATCCAAAAAGCTCGGCCAAGTAAAATTGGCGTAAAACATTAGGCCACCAGCAAGCTGATCAAGAGTTCCATTGACAAAGGTATTGCCTTTTGGTTTTTCATTTGCATCAAACCACGTCCAGTTGATAAATTGTTTAACCACATCAGGATCACCATTCATTAAAAGCGTTTGATTTGGTTTACTATAATTGGAAAAGCCATATAATTGATAATGTGCCGTTATCTTAGAATTATAGAAACTTCCCGTGCTGTTACCTAACTGTGATGGAGAACTCGAATTAGTATAGACATATATTCTGAATTTATCATAGGGATCCGTAGCAAATGCATTTACGTCATCAAAATGCGGTCTTCCAAAATTACCAAGATGATCGTTATAATCTGAATCTTCAGTATGAGTATGTTTTGGGAATTCAATTTGTAAATAAGTATCAACAACTATTGAAAAGTTTCCTTCGATAGTATTTACATTATAACCAGGTTTAGTTATCGTTATCGTGAAATTGTGAAAGCCTTGTGTCATATTGGCATATTCTGGCTCTTCATGGGAATCTAAATTATACGGATGCCCAAAGTATGCGGGATCTACCCACGCAGTGTACGAACCATCACCATTGTCTACCATAGGGACATTTAACCAAGGATCGATTGTATAAGCTTCTTTTTCAACATCACTTGTTTCTTTTAATTGCCAACCAGAAATTGTAATAGTTGCATTTGCGCCAGGTATACCCGGATTTCCCGAAGCAATATCTCGCCAAGTAATATCAATCGCGAATGGTGTATGAGTTTTAGCAGTATCTAAGGTCGGCACATTATCCGCAGATAACTCTAAGTTCCCGACGGATAGTTCGCTTGGATCTATATATGCAATTCTTCTTACCGTGAAATTTGTATGGGCATATCCTAGTCTAAAAACACCAGCACAATAATAACTTCCAGTAGTATACGTATCTCCGCAAGTATTTTCATCGTTGTATTCATATCCAACCCAATATTCAGTAGAAGCGGGAACATCCTCTCCCACAACTAGAGAAGTCGGATCCGAGGAGGTTGTGGTAATACCTGATCCCTCAGTTACAGCAATATTTGTCGGATTAGTTCCACCTTCTGCGTCAGAAAGCAATGTAAAACTATTTGGCTCATACCAATTAATTGATACATCACCAATATCAGACCTACCAGTAATATGGTTATCCATTGGGGCAATAAAAGTCCCTCTTGTGTTAACATCGTGCCCTGCATAATATATTTCCGTAGGTTCCAAATAATTGGTTTGATTACAGAGCATTATATTACTTACGTAATTCGGTGCTTGGAATAGAATATTCCAATTTAATGAATTTTGTGTTGATAGCCATTGGCTGAATAATGAATGATGAAATCTTCCGAATTGATGGAATTTAGCAAGTCCATTTAAATGAGCCGAATCATCATAGTCTGCAGCATATCCCGTCGGATCTTGTGATGCCCAATCTGTAGAATTCTCAAATACTCCTATCAATGTTCCTTTATTATTTAATGCATTTGATATATCGTCTTCTTCACCGTATTTTGGAGATCCAATATTCTCGGGATATGTATCCTCATAAGCTAATACCAGATCCC